>JAHIFK010000312.1 GCA_018900975.1 Methanobacteriota archaeon | reverse complement strand
TGATATATGTATGCATAGCATATAAATGCTTCGATACATAACGATTATTTCCTTTGGAACTGAGGTTATCAGATAAGAAATCGGGTTTTATTGGGTAGGCTGGACATTATAAAAAAATAGTTTTTACACAATCTGACATTACCTTTTTTTGTGTGAACTTCAACCTTTCGGTTTTCATTTCAATGTCATCTGCTTTGAGTTTTCTTGCTATTTCTTTACTTTTTTTCTGCCGCTCTGCCCAGTCGCCTCCAAAACCAACACATTTAATAACCATATAAAGCATTTCACATCTGTTTTAGAGACAGGGATCACAATGAAAGATCATATTATAAAAGACATAAACCTCGCAGAGGAAGGAAAACAGCGTATCGAATGGGCGCGCAGGCACATGCCCGTCCTCCAGAAAATAAAAGAGCAATTCGAGAAGGAAAAACCCCTGAAGGGCATCAATGTTGTGGCATGTCTTCATGTCACGGTCGAAACTGCCAATCTTATCTACACACTGAAAGCGGGAGGCGCGAATATCGCCCTCGCAGCCTCCAACCCCTTGAGCACACAGGACGATGTGGCTGCCGCGCTTGCTTCAGAAGGGATCAAAACATATGCCATAAAAGGCGAGAACGAGAAGCAGTACTACGAATGCCTTGAAGAAGCGCTCAAGATAAAACCGCATATCACCCTTGATGACGGCGCAGACACAATAGCGCTTGTCCACTCAAAACACAAGGAACTCATGAAAGATATCATGGGAGGGTGCGAGGAGACCACAACGGGCGTAATAAGGCTTCGTGCAATGGCAGCAGAAGGCGCTCTTAAGTATCCTGTGGTTGCAGTGAACGATGCAGAAACAAAGATGATGTTCGATAACCGCTACGGAACAGGGCAGAGCACCTTGCACGGCATATTGAACGCCACGAACGTCCTGTTCGCAGGAAAGACAGTCGTCGTTGCAGGTTACGGCTGGTGCGGGCGCGGCGTGGCATCACGGGCGCGCGGGCTTGGCGGCAACGTTGTTGTTGTTGAGGTCGAGCCGCGAAAAGCACTTGAAGCTGTCATGGACGGTTTCAGGGTAATGCCAATGAGAGAAGCTGCAAAGGTGGGCGACCTGTTCATTACAGTGACAGGCGACATTTCTGTGATCCGCGAAGAACATTTCAAGGTAATGAAAGACCAGGCAATAGTATGCAATTCCGGGCACTTCAACGTAGAGATAGATATCGCCTCACTTACTAAAATGTCAACAAAGGTCAGCCAGATAAAGAATGACGTGCAGGAGTACGTCATGAAAGACGGGCGCAGAATTTATCTGCTTGCTGAAGGCAGGCTCGTTAACCTTGCCAGCGCCTTTGGCCACCCGCCAGAGGTCATGGACATGAGCTTTGCAAACCAGGCTCTTGCTGTAAAGTACATAGCAGAAAATGGAAAAACGCTTGAGAACCAGGTTTACAGGGTTCCGGCTGATATCGACAACAGGGTAGCCAGACTCAAACTTGAATCCATGGGCATAGAGATAGAGACGCTTACAAAAGAGCAGGAGAAGTACCTGAATTCCTGGGAAATGGGAACATAATGCAGCTTCAAGTCAAGTCAGTTGAAAGTTATTTAACAGGGTTGTACGGAAAGTCAAAAGTAACGGGCATCAGCGAACTTGGAGGTATGCCTGTCGAGGTAGAGGAAGGCATCAAGGGATTCGGATACGGCAAGCCCTACCTGATTGATTTTGAGGCAGGCGGGAAAAAACTATCCGTCGTGCTCTCATCAATGCGAGTGCAGAAAGGCTTCGGACACGACCATTTCTCTGACAGGGCGCAGATACTCATATGGCAGAATTCGGTGTTCAATAACCTGCCCGGACATGTGAAGTCGCTTGACGTCGGGTATTTTACTCAGAAAGGCGAGCTTTTTTCAGCAGGAAAGGCTGACGAATATTTTATTTTAATGGAAAAGATCGAGGGAAAGGAGTACTTCCTGGATCTTGAGAGGATTAAAAAGGATGGTAAACTCACGTCCCTTGATATCGAGCGCACAGAAGCGCTTTCAACTTATCTTGCAGAGATACATGCCAACAGGCATGATGATAGTGAACTGTACCTTCGAAAGCTCAGGGATATCGTGGGGCATGGGGAATGCATCATGGGATTGACCGACAGCTACCCTGATGATCTTGATTTCGTAAGCTGGGGCGACCTTTGCGAGATAGAGAAAAAATGTGTGGACTGGCGATATAAGATAAAAGGACGCACTCACAGACTGTGCATGACCCACGGCGATTTCCATCCCTGGAACATCATGTTCCGTGAGGGTGCGGATTTCACGGTGCTTGACCGAAGCCGGGGCGAATGGGGCGAGGCAGCAGATGACGTTTCTTCCATAACGATGAATTACCTGTTCTACTCATTGCAGAAATATGGGGAGCTTAAGGGACCATTCCAGGAGATGTACGAACTCTTCCTTGATAACTACCTTGAAAGGACTGGCGACAGGGAACTTCTGGAAGTAATACAACCGTTCTATGTGTTCAGGAGCCTTGTGGTAGCAAGCCCGATATGGTATCCGAACCTTGATCCTGGCGTCAGGACGAAGCTTTTTAATTTTATCAATAATATCCTTGACAGTGATGTGTTCGACTACCAGGACGTTAATTCATACCTGTAGGGGTGAAATGGCTTTCGCAGTCTGGTTCACAGGTCTTCCGGGAAGCGGAAAAACAGCAATTGCATCTCGAGCGGCGGCTCAGCTTAAAAAAGAGGGTATAGATGTAAAGATACTCCAGCTTGACGAGATACGGAGAGTACTTACCCCAAACCCCAGATATACTGATGAGGAGAGGGATATCGTGTATGCTTCGCTTGCCTATATGGCAAAACTTTTGACTGAATGCGGAGTCAATGTTTTTATTGATGCGACCGCGAATAGGAAAAGATACCGCGAAGCGGCGCGAAAAATCATCCCATGCTTTGCCGAAGCGTATATCAGATGCCCGCTTGAGGTGTGCATGGAACGCGAAGCTCACAGGAAGGCTGCATTTTCGCCGAAGGGCATTTACAAGAGATCAACGGGTGCTGGCGCTAATGTGCCGGGCGTCAATGTTCCATATGAGGAGCCGCTCAACCCCGAGATAGTGATAGACAGCGATATTTTGAACTCTTATGAGAGTGCACAAAAAGCGGCTGATGCGATAAGAACTCTTTTTGGAGAAAATAATGAAAATTGAAACCCTTGTGGAGATCGGAGCAGAGGTCAGGGATATGATCCGCTCCTTCATGCATGATAATGCAGATTACGCTGAAATGCTTGTGCAGCGCCCCAAAGATATCACCCGGAAGATGGATATGGCAGCTGAGCATGCGCTTGACGATGCACTTACAAAGCGCGGACTTTCTGCAAGGATAATTTCAGAAGAACTCGGCGACCGCATAGTTGGAAAGCATCCTGAGTTCATGCTTGTTTTTGACCCTATTGACGGTTCTACGAACGCAGCGTGCGGAATCCCGTTCTTCTGCACGTCCCTTGCTTATACTGAAAAAACCGACATCGCGTCGTTCGGGGATATCACTATGGCAGTGATATGTGATATTTCTAATAATACCTATTGTGCAGAAAGAGGAAAAGGCGCGCTCCTGAATGGAAAACAGATAACCGGCAGGAAACGCGGCGCGCGTCCAAAACCGGTCGTCTCAGTTTATTCATATGGTGTTCCACAAGTTCCTGCCGGTCTTATTGAACTTGAAAAAACCATCATAGTCCGGGCTCTTGGCAGTATCGCCCTTGATATGTGCTATGTCGCAGACGGCACGCTGGACGGAATTATCGACACGCGCGGGCTTGTAAGCGGCTACGACATCATGGCTTCTGCCCTTATATTGAAGGAAGCAGGAGGACAGCTATCAGACCTGAGGGGAGTCCGGATAATTGATGATGATGTGAAGACTACGGGAATGTCGATAATAGGGACGAAAAATAAGGATTTACATAACAAGATAGTGAACACACTGGGTTTATGATTAGTAAACTTTATTAATGAGTTTGTTTATATCAGGTTTTAATGAAAGCCTTATTGTGGAACCTGTTTTAAAATGATCATATTATATCTATTACGGCTTATAGAAACTATTAAAAACTAATATGTCAACAAAAATTTTTTTGGAGGATGAATCTTGAAGTATTGTGTCGATTGCAGATACTTCACAACAAAAGTAAAAGGAAGCAATAGAGAGATGTACGATGGGTCCTGCACACTCATAAAGAAAAACGTGTATGAGACCAATCTAGGATGCAAAGACTTCACAGAAGAGCGCTTATAGGCATCCATGCAACTCAGCCAGATCCTGGCAATTGCTGTTTTTGTATTTACTTATGTACTGATAGTCATGAAGCCGAAAAGGCTCAACGAAGCTCATGCTGCCATGATCGGCGCGTCGCTAACTGCATTCCTGCTGCTTTCACCTTACCAGGTACTCGAAGCGATGGGGATTTCGACCCCCCAGACGCCGGTGCCGCTTGTGACCACCTGGAATGTGGTCATCATTCTTGCCACATTGATGATCATCTCGACTCTTCTTGATGATCACGGGTTCTTCGAATACTGCGCATACAGGGCGATCCACGCTTCAAAAAACAGTGGTGAACGGCTTTTTTTATATACATTCCTTGTAGTCTCGTTCATATCGTTGTTCGCAGGGAATGATGTTGTAATTCTTACTACAACCCCCATAATACTCATCTTTTGCAGGAACGCCAGGATCGACCCCAAACCCTTTATGTACGTCTCATTTTTTGCTGCAAATACATTCTCAATGCCGCTTTATATCGGAAATCTTACTAATATCCTCATTGGCGACAGCTTCAGGCTTGATTACTTTGGATTCACTGGATACATGCTTCTTCCCACAATTGGGGCAGGTCTTGTGAACTATTATTTGTTGAAACGCATTTTCAGGAAGCATATACCCGTGAGTTTTGATGAACGGGAAAATGGAAGGGTCCAGATAAGGAATAAACAGCTTGTCGCTCTTGGCGTCGGTGTGCTTGCTGCGGTTATTGTGCTTGGCGGGGTTGCGAATTATTATGACATACCGATATCAGCAGTCACACTTGCTGGCGCAGTTGTCCTGATGATCTTCGAGGGCAGGCCTGTTCAAAGGTTAAAAAGGGTCTCATGGAACGTGGTAATGTTCGTTATCGGGCTTTTCATCGTTGTAAAAGGTCTTGAGGTGAGCGGGTTTGCTAAATACGCGGGTGAGATTTTGTTCGCAAATTTAGGTGATAATGTCCTGGCAGCCACCGTTCTGGTTTCTCTTATATCCGCTTTCATGTGCAATCTCGTCAATAACATACCCATGACAGCCATGATGCTATCTATTCTCCAGCATCCTGGTATGACCCCTGATATGAATACAGCGATGGCATATTCACTTGTAATAGGCTCCAACCTGGGGGCCAATTTCACTACATTCGGCGCGCTTGCCGGCATCCTGTGGCTTGAGAGCGCAAAGAGATACGGATGGAGCACGACTCTGACTGATTTCCTGAAGATCGGGCTGATCGTGACGCCTGTTGCGATACTTGTATCAAGCATCGTGCTGGCAGTGGAGATATTACTGTTCTAAAGCAGGCATTAACAGCGGAATGATACGAAAACATACGAACTCTGGCAGCATTGATAAGCATAAGCTTAAACCATAAATGATATATTCCTTGACCCAGTATTACAGCAAAAAAGTAGCAAATATACATATCAACGTGCGGTTGTGGTCCAGAACGGCCAGAGTTCCGCCTCTGGAGGGCGTGTCCATCTCGCCTCCGGCTCGATCGGACTAAAGATAAATAAACATAAATGAACAAACCAACGTGCGGCTGTGGTCCAGCGGTATGACAGGGGCTTCCCAACAACCTTTTGCAAGAAAAAGCTTGATAAAAGGAGGGAAACAGCCTCTAACCCGGGTTCGATTCCCGGCAGCCGCACTATTTACTGAGGATACTTGTCAATAATTCAGGAAGAGTTTGCGATATCGCTCGCCGTTTCAAGCATGAGGATTATCTCTTGAAAACAATAGCTATATATATTAGTTCGTCTATATACGAACATTAGTGGGCAGGAATATACTTTTTTTTCAAACCACCATAATCCCTACCTGTCCACTATTATACTTTTCTTTCTAAAAACCGGTTTCCAGTGGAAGTTGGGGTTGGGGTATCATTCTGCTGTGTCTGAATGAATCATGAAGTATGATTTCGGTATTAAGCGCTGGATAGATTATTAAAATCAGATAGCAGCGGCGGTTAGATTATGCACATGTTCATCATAGTTATTAGCATTATCATTTATTTTTTCCAAACGAAATAAAGGGGTTGCTGTAATGTTTTTTCTGCACAGAAAATATCACGGCTCGAAACCTTGATGTACCTTTCAGTCTTTAGTAGTAAAAAATGGCACAATCATCGCATCAGCTGTGGGAAGAATTTTTCAAACGTTATTACAAAGACGAAATCAATGTTCTTGCCGAAAACTACCCCGAAAAGCGAAGCCTTGAGGTTCGTTTCTCAGATATCGAGAGCTTTGATATGGAGCTTGCGCGGGAGCTTATCGAGCACCCCGATGCCGTACTGAAACATGCCAACGAGGCCATCAGTTCTATTGACCTGCCAGTAGAGGTGGATTTCGAAAAAGCCCATGTAAGGATAAAAGGCCTGCCCGAGCGCATCCAGATACGAGAGCTTCGAAGCGCAAATATAAACAAATTCATATCAGTTACCGGGCTCATCAGGAAAGCCACCGAGGTCAGGCCGAAGATAATAATCGCGGCATTCAAATGCCAGAGATGCGACCATGTGACCATGATGCCCCAGAGAGAAGGCAAGTTCGTCGAACCTTTTGAGTGTGAGAACGATGTGTGCGGGCGAAAAGGGCCTTTTAAGATAGTTCACGAGGAGTCAGAATTCATCGATGCGCAAAAATTGCGTGTGCAGGAATCGCCCGATGACCTCAGGGGCGGAGAGCAGCCGCAGACGCTGGATGTTGACGTTAACGAAGACCTCACCGGGGAAGTTTCCCCGGGGGACAGGGTTGTCATCTCAGGTATCCTGCGTTCCTTCCAGAGAACTACACAGCAGGGGAAGAGCACATTTTTCGACCTTGTGCTTGACTGTGTATCCATCGAAATAGAGGACAAGGAATTCGAGGATATCGAAATATCAAAAGAAGAAATAGAAGAGATAATTAAATTAGGTACAGACCCCGAGGTTTATAAGAAAGTTATCCGCTCTATAGCCCCATCTATCTACGGCTATGATGAAGTCAAGGAAGCCATGGCGCTGCAGCTCTTTTCAGGCATCGCTAAATCCCTGCCGGACGGGACGCGGATACGGGGCGACGTGCACATACTTCTCGTGGGCGACCCTGGTGTTGCAAAATCCCAGCTGCTGCGCTACGCAGTTCGGCTTGCACCCCGCGGAATATACACTAGCGGAAAAAGCTCTACATCAGCAGGTCTTACAGCCACTGCTGTAAAGGATGATTTCGGCGATGGAAGATGGACGCTTGAAGCTGGCGCTCTTGTACTTGCTGACATGGGTCTGGCATGCATTGACGAACTTGATAAGATGGAGCCTGATGACAGGAGTTCCATGCATGAGGCAATGGAACAGCAGACTATCAGCATCGCAAAAGCAGGCATCATGGCAACGCTAAAATCGCGCTGCGCGCTTCTTGGTGCGGCAAATCCCAAGTTCGGAAGGTTTGACAGGTACGAGCCGATCGCAAAGCAGATCAATATGCCCCCGTCGCTTCTATCGCGTTTTGACCTGATCTTCATTCTCACGGACGAACCCTCGGAGGACAGGGACACAAAGATAGCCGAGCACATACTCAAGGCGCATTTTGCAGGCGAACTTGCGATGAGAAGATTGAACATAATCAACTCCGGCATTGCCATGGATGATATTACAAAAGCAATGGAGGTCATCCAGCCAGTTATCACGGCTGATATGCTAAGGAAATACATAGCATACACCAAAAGGAATATCTTCCCCATCATACAGGATGAGGCGAGGAAGCATTTGATCGATTTTTATCTGGGTCTTCGAAAGCAGGGGGAAGCCCCTGATTCTCCCGTCCCTGTGACAGCGCGGCAGCTTGAAGCGCTTATCCGGCTTGCTGAAGCAAGCGCACGTGTTCGTCTTAGCAGTGTTATCACAAGGGATGATACAGACCGCGTAATAAGGATAGTTATGGCAAGCTTGAAACAGGTAATGACCGATCCAGAGACAGGCAGGCTTGATTCGGATATCATCAATGTGGGCATGGGAAAAAGCCAGCGGGATAGGATAAGGATATTGAAGGATATAATAAGGGGTCTCCAGGACGAGTATAATAGCGCGGTTCCTTTAGAAGATATTATATCCAGGGCCGAGGAATCAGGCATCAAAAAAGATACAGTTGAAGATATGATACAGAGGTTAAAGACAGCCGGCGAGATACTTGAAGCAAGCAACGAAAGGTTCAGGGTCGTTTAATATGTACATGAAAAAATACGAAACGGAAAGGCATCTTATTGTTGCGGTATGCGATAAAGAGATCCTCGGGAAGAAATTCCATGAAGGAGAATTTACGCTCAAGCTGGAACCAAGCTTCTATAAAGGCTCAGATGTGTCTGAAAGTGAAGTTAAAGAAGTCCTTTCATGCGCCACGATCGCTAATATCGCAGGCGAAAAAGCTATTGCCTGCGCGGTTGAGTGTGGTTGTATCGAACCTGATACAGTAATATTTATCGAGGGGATCCCTCATGCGCAGATGATACGAATATGATTGAAATAATAGACAGCAGCAAATTGATCGAACAGGTCATTGATAAACATAAAAAGCTTCTTGATACCTATGGCAGTGAATTTACAGAACTCGAAAGCAAATTTAACACGCTCAAGCAGCAGTCTGATTCAGTTAAGAAAGAAATCGAGTTTACTGGAACCAGGATCGAAGTTCTTGCTGAAAAATATCATCTGCTTTTCTACCAGGCAAGAAAACTAAGAGAGGAGACCCTTAATCCTTTTTTTGAAAATATGCGTAAGGTTGGTACAGTGAACCTGAATGATTTGCAGCGGCTTGGCAGCAGGATAGAAGAGCTTGAGAAAAAGCTACAGAACTCAAAGCATATTGAAGATGAGGAAAAGAGCATAACGGAAATAAAAAATATTCTTTACGAGCTTGCATCCGCTGGAAAGAAAGCCGGAATAATGATTGCGTTTGACGGGATCATCGATAAGTTAAATGAAGCGAACACTTCCCACAGGGAACTGCTTTCGCTTCAGGATAAACCCAAACAGCAATCAGAGTCTTCAAAGGATGTTGAACAACAAAAAGGCGATATCGAGGGGCGCTATAACTGGCTGAAGCACAGGATAGAAAGCCATAATAATGCCCTTGCTCACTGGGAAAAACAAAAAGGTGGAGTAACATCATGACTGAGGATAATACTATGAATGATCAGATGTCTGATTTATCCACCGATATTCCAATCTTACCTAAGCTTTCAGAGCGTGAATTGAAAGATAAGATAAATCTCCTGAGGCAAAGGCTTGAACAGAGTGAGAGGGAACTTAAAACGATCTTCAGGGATATCTCTTTGCACAATGAAGGTGGGCAGGATCTAAAAGCAAAGCGTGACGGCCTTAACGCGCGTGTTAAAGAGCTATCACCGAAAGCTGCTGAATTGAGGAAAAAGCGTGATGGAACAAACGCCAGTATCGCTGAATTAAAAGCAATGAGGGACAATCTCAGGGGTAAAGGCAGGGAGTTCAGTGAGAAGATCGGTGAACTCAAGAAAACGCGCGATGACCTGAATACCACAGCGCGTGGAAGGTTTGAGACGCTTGAGAAGGCTTACAGCGATGAACTTAACATCTTTTTGACCGTCGATATCCCGCTTGAGCATGAGATAAATGTATTTAACCGCCTGCTGGAACTCGGCCAGAGGCTTGAAGCCACGAAAAAGGCCAATGAAGTACACAGCGAGATTTCTGTGGAGTATGACAAAGCAAAAGTTATATACACTGATATGGATTCCATGCATGCGCAGATACAGGTGCTTGCGCAGGAGTCGCAGAAGTACCATGAGGAAATGATCAAGATATATGATGAGGTCGATACTCTGCGCAAAGAAGCGGATTCTTACCATGCCCAGTTGTCTGAAAAATTCAAGAACATATCCCCCCTCAGGAAAAAAATTGGTGCTCTTAAAGCTGAAATTCCAAAACTCAGGGATGAGCTGGGAGTCTATATTGAGCAGATGAAAGGATACCAGCTTGCAAAAGACGAGCAGAAGAACGAAGGAAAGCGGGAACAGGCAAAGGAGAAATTGAGCAAGAAAGGGCGCCTGAGCCTTGATGAGTTCAGGCTGCTTGTTGAGAGCAAGGATATCAAGCTTTAGACCATACGCCAGTGGTTTTTCCGAGAAGGGCAAGTTTCCCCATTGTCTTTTCTACCTGTGCAGATAATGGGGCTGGAGTGGATTTTTCAAATCCTGTGCCTGGCAGAGTCATGAAATAATGCGAATGAACCTTTCCTCCTTTTCCGGTGAGCCATTGTATGAGCCGCAGTGTTTGAAGCTGGTCGTCTTCTGTTTCGCCAGGGAGCCCGAAGATGAAATCCACAACAGGGGTGAAGCCGTGCTGAAGGCATTTTTCAACCCCGGCAATGATATCATCAACAGTATGTCCCCTTTGTATCATATCAAGGACCCTCTGGCTTCCGGACTGGCCGCCCATGCTAAGTGTGATGTTTGCGCAATGATCTGATACGAGCTCGAGTATCCTGTCGTTTATGAATTCCGGTCTGACTTCAGAGGGGAATGTTCCGAAAAATATGTTCTTTCGCGGGAGGTTTTTTAGCAGTGCCTCTATTTTTTCAATTCGCGGACTGGTACCGTCCGAGCCGTAAGCAAAGGCGTTAGGGGAAGTGAACCTGACATCTTTTAGATATTTTGAGTATCGCACTATCTCATCTATGCTGCGGTGCCTTACTATGTGACCAAAAAGCTGTGGGGTCTGACAATAGGCACAGGAAAACGGGCACCCGCGTGTTATCTCTATGGCGCTTCGGATGCCGTTGCTGCAAAACGGCGGGTAGCTGTCCAGCGCAATGGGCTCTCTTTTTTCCGTAAAAACGATCCTGTGCTTATCTTTAAATGCAATTCCCCTGGCAGATAGAACATCACCCCTGTTTTGCAGTATTTTTATCAGTTCAGGCAGCGTTTCCTCGCCCTCGCCAATTACAACGTAATCGAAAAATCGAAGTGTCTCTTCAGGGCGCGCTGATGGATGCGGTCCTCCGGCTATGAATACGGGACGCTTTTTTGAACACATGACCTCATGGAAAACATCTGGCGCCTGCGGGGTTGCAAAGCTGTAAAGCATTATGCCGTCGCCAGGTTCATGTACGATATCCGCGCCCGGCACGAGCGGCATCAGGACTGCGATGCTCTGCATGCTATTCTTGAAGTATCTGAAATGGATGGAGTGGTCTTTAGTTTGATGCATCACAAGTTATTTAATATACATGTTCCATTAAGGTTTGCCTTCGCTATTACAGAACAGGAATAAAACATATAATAATGAAATAATGATTATTGGAGGAAATTCAATTGGCACGAATGCATACACGCAAAAAAGGACAGGCGGGTTCTAAAAAACCCCACAGGATAGAGCCTGTCAAATGGTCGAACACTAATAAAGATGAGATAGAAAAGACGATTCTTCAGCTTGCTGAGAAGGGAAAATCTACAAGCGAGATCGGTATGACACTTAGAGACCGCCATGGTGTTCCGGATGTCACCCTTGTGACCGGAAAGAAGATTACAGCAATCTTAAAAGAGAACAATAAGGGACTAAAGGTCCCGGAAGACATGCGTAACCTTATCGTAAAGGTGCTTGATCTTACTAAGCACCTTAATAAGAACAAGAACGATCTACACAACAAACGTTCTCTTAACAACATGGTTTCGAAGATACGCAGGCTTGAAAAATACTACCGCAGGGAAGGCGTTCTTCCTCAGGACTGGAAGTATTCCACCCAGAAAGCCGAGATGTTGATTTCAAGATAAGTCGAAATGACTGATGAAGATGAGAGCCTGGTTCAACTAGAATCTTTAGGTGAACAGGCAGCATCTGCTATTCTGGAATATGATGCCGTCAGGCTAATATCACACAACGATGCAGACGGATTATCTGCCGCAGGTATCATGTGTAATGCGCTGCACAGGCGGCAGATATTGTTCCATGCTACGATAGTTAGCCAGTTCGACAGTTCAACTGTGGAGATGATCGAAAAGACACCACAGGAGGCAGTCATTTTATGCGATATGGGGAGCGGTCAGGCGGAGCTTTCTTCAAAGATAAAGAACGCCATAATAATTGATCATCACAAACCCACTGGAAAGCTTGAACATGTACATTTTAACCCGCATCTAGCTGGGATCGATGGCTCCTCCGAGATGTGCGCTTCATGCGGAGCTTACATGGTTGCAAGGCACATGGGGGATAATACCGACCTTGCAGGGCTTGCTCTTGTGGGCGCTGTCGGTGATAAGCAGGCAATTAACAATGCCAATAAATTCATACTGGACGAAGCTGTTGATAAAAAAGCAGTGAGTGTTAAAAAAGGGCTGCGCATGGGCGGCGGCCCGATCGAAGAGCTTCTTGAGTACAGTTTTGAGCCATTTCTTGATATTACCGGAGATAAGGAGAAAATAAGGGCGTTCCTTGATGAAGCAGGGATAAATGGAAGGATAAATGATCTTACAGAAGAACAACTTATTAAGTTTTCTTCCCTGGTTGCGTTGAAACTTGCAAAACAGGGAAGCGTCTCTGTTATTGGATCATTGATCGGGGATATTATCATCCTGAACAATGAGATCGTTCCAAATATATACGATTTTGTTAATATCCTGAACGCCTGCGGAAATGCTGAAAAATCCGGGATCGGTCTTTCGGTTTGCATGCGGGATGTTTCAGCGGTGGATGAGGCAATGGCGACCGCGCGGGAGAACCAGCGCAAGATAATCGACACTGTGAGGATGGCGCAGGCCCAGATCAAATTGGGTGAAAATATCAGGTATGTGATGCTTAATAATATAGGAGGCACTGGGGCGATAGCAGGGACAATGACCCGCTACCTCTATCCAGACAAGCCTTTCGTGACACTGAATGAAGTTGAGGACAGGATCAAGGTATCGGCGCGCGGTACCAGAAAACTTGTATCTGCCGGGCTTGACCTTGCTTTTGCGATGAGGGAGGCTGCTGCATCTGTGGGCGGCATGGGGGGCGGTCATGATGTCGCCTCGGGCGCTTCGATCCCTAAAGGAACTGCGCCAAATTTCATAGAATTCCTGGATTCTGTTGTCGGAAAGCAGGTAGGGAAAGGGCAGCAGGTAGAAAATCAGGCAGGGAAGCCGTGATGAAGATTAAGGGTAAGCTTACAATTAAGTGCGAAAATGCCGGGGAAATGATCAGTGTTATTGCGCGATCACTTTCACCCGATAATGTCTCCGGAATAAGAACAGAAGTCGATAAAGATTCTGCGACAGTCACTTTTTCGGCTGACAAGATCGGTACAATGCTTTCTTCTGTGGATGACTATCTGATGAATGCTAACATAGTTGTAAAGCTATCTTATATGCTTAAACACGACATACCATGACCTAATCGAAGGAAGCATTATTTTTATAACGTATAGGAAACTATAAACACATATCCAGATCTTGCAGTTGAATTTTCACCATAAAATTGATATTCTTGGCTTTCATTCTTGTTTGTGTCACTAAAAACAAAAGCCAAGAAATCAGTAACAATTACAATAACCATAGCAATTATACTTTTCTCCTGCAATGCTTGGGGTGACTACAAAGTCCGTTACAAAGACTCAATACGCTCAGTTGAAATCGAAAATGTCGAAAGACTGGAAAAATGCAAAACCCCTAAGAATGGCTATAAAACGTATCAGTGTCCTAAATGTGGGACTAAAAAATATGTTCCTTTCACCTGTAAAGGCCGATTATGTACATCTTGCGGAACAAAGGCAGCTAACGAATGGGCTGATAGAATCCATCTCTGAATATAGGAGGCAGGGGAGAGAATAGAGTAACATAGTCTCTCCCCTGCTCCATTCAATTCGGATATTATGACACACCCATTCGCTACATCGTAATCGATATCTAACGGTTGTCCTTTTTCCCACCCGAAATCCCTGTTTATCATGCGCTTATCTAAATAAACATAGGGATACCCGATGGATGTGTTCTGTAATTTCCTGCTAGGTTCCCCTTTATCAGAAATGGCAATGCGCCTGATGTCTAAACTGTATACGATGCCAAGCAGCTGCCCTTTCTCCCATTTGAAAGCCTCCTCGATCAAAAGCTTGTCAAGGTAAATATACGGCTGCCGTTTACCCGAGTTCGTCTGCAACTTTGTCTTTGTCATTTCTCGTCTCTGTACTATAATACGTACTTATTATGACATGTTGCCAAGGTATAAATAGTTTTATGTATTATAATACGTACACCATGAAGCGCAAAGAATTGGGAGAAGCAAGTGTGCGAAGAAACTATGCGTTCAGTCAGCGCACGATTGAAAACTTGAAATGGCTCATCGACCACAGGATATACAGGAACGAAACAGAAGCCATTGATCTTGCGATAGAACGAATGCGGACTATTTATGAAATGAATGAAGAAACGTCAAAAAAGACAAATCCTGATCCAGAGGATCTCAAACAGTCCAGAAGAGTTAAGACGGGCATGGATTGACCTGAATCTAAACCTTTATAAACATTATGATACATAATAGTTACATAATCTGTAATTATAGTGCATTAAAATGATTAAATCCCTATCAAAACAGGAGTATGACCTGCTTTCGACTTTCGCAATAAAAAACAGGAAAGTCATAACAGTGGAAGATGTGAAGCAATCTTTCAATTTTTCAGACGGCAAGATGAGGGTTATTCTCCACAGACTTGAGAAAAAAGGCTGGCTGGAAAGGATCGAAAAGGGAAAATATCTTATCGTGCCCCTTGAAGGACGAGAAGGCTGGGCTGAACATCCTTTTATCCCGTTATCAAAATTAGTAACTAATTATTATGTCTCATACAGGACAGCGCTTGCATATTATGGTTTCACGGAGCAAATGCCTTTTCATGTGCTTGCTGCAACAACAGAAAGAAAAAGCACCCTGGAATTTCAAGGATACTTATACAAGTTTGTCAGGGTCAAGAAAAGAAAATTCTTTGGTTTTGAGAAAATAAAGATATCGGATGCCGAGATTAACATTGCAGACAAGGAAAAAACAATGATCGATTGTCTTGACAGGGAAGAATATGCGGGTTCGATCATAGAAATATTCAAAGCGCTCCACAACAACAAAGAGCAGTTTGATTTCGACAGGATGATAAACTATGCCTTGAGAATGGAAAATCATTCGCTGGCAAGAAGGCTCGGCTTCCTGCTTGACCTTGTAAAACAGGATACAAAAAAGCTTGAAGGAAGGATCGGACAATTCAGGTATGTTCATTTGTCGAACACGTTGCCAGGAAAGAAATATGGAATAAGCAAGAAATGGAGGCTTATTTTGAACTTAAAAGAAAACGAGTTGTTTAAATGGTAACTAAAGCAGAGATTGTCAGCATAGCAAGGAAGCAAAAGCTTCCTTTAGGAATGATAGAAAAAGATTTTGTTCTGACACTGGTTCTCAGAGAGATATACAACTCCCGGTTCAAGAATACTCTTGTATTCAAGGGCGGAACGGCATTGCACAAACTCTATCTGCACAAAAGGCTATCCGTTGACCTTGATTTTACGGCATTGGATGAATTCGATATTGATGTTTTCAGGAATATTTTATTGATAAAAGAGATAAATTCGGAAATCAGAAAAATCAGAGCATTTGAAAATTCTGTTTCGATAGATCTGAAATACATAAGCCTGTTGAATTATCCCGACTCCATAAAGATAGATATCAGCCTGAGGGAAAAGCCATTGCTTGAACTTAAAGAGGTTGAAGTGCATTCGTCCTACTTTCCAGACTTCCCGGTATTAACATTTCAGATAGCGGAAAGCGCTTCGGAAAAGATGAGAGCGCTTATTCAGAGAAAAAGGCCCAGGGATTATTTGGACATGTGGCTTTTGCTGAAAGAACTTGAATTCAAGGATTTTGAGAAGCTTGCAGAGAAAAAGCTGACTGACATGAACGACAATATGGATGTTGGTGAAGTTTTTGCTGATCTGGATATCGTAAGATCTCTTTGGAAAGTTGACCTGGAACAGCTTATTCCGGAATTGCCGGATTTCGATGCTGTTATGAACGATTTGAAGAGGAAACTTGAATAAGAGGGAGTATAAAAGAATATGGCGATAACCTTCACGGATGAAGACCTGGTGTATCTTGATAAAGAGCAGGATACGCAATTACGTTCTATCAGACAGGCGATCGATGCTTTGAAAGTGAAAGGTGATACGCTATTTTGTAAAAAATGTGGTCACATTATGCAGTATTTTACAGTGGGAGATGCAAAGCTTTTCCAATGTGTTTTCTGCGAGAATAGGATTGCAGAGATGATCAAGTTATGATAACTAATGAAGAAAGAATCGAAGTTTTAAGTAAGATTGAAAAAATTATGGCACATACTAAAACCGAAAGTGGTGCTGTGAATGTTAATGAGATGGCAATAGCAAATAGGCTTGTTAAAGAACTTATGGATAAATACGAAATATCCATTGATGAAATTAAAGCTACTTCAGATAAATCAACACTAATAAAAAATATTGAGTCTGAACTAATAGATCAAAAAGGCATAAGACATTGGGTTATGAGTCTTTCTTCAATTGTGGCTTCATTTTATGAATGCCGTATTATGAGGGCCGGTACAAAAATATTCTTTGTCGGATTCGAAATGGATGCAAAAGTTGCGTCAAAAATGTTTGATCATCTATATTCACAAATACACAGTGGTGCGATCAAAGCAACAGAGATCCCTACCCGGATTTCCAGAAAAACCCGTGTGATAGATTTCTGTGTCGGAGCAATAGGTGCTCTAAGTAATAGATTGGACGAGATCAAAGAGGAAAGAAAGTATCAGGAAAGTAAGAATGCGCTGGTAATCGTGAAAGAAGATATTGTTGTAGAACAAATGAATAAG
>JAHIFK010000311.1 GCA_018900975.1 Methanobacteriota archaeon | reverse complement strand
ATATCTTCATTTAAGCAACCCATAATTAATATAGATATAAATATTAATACAATAAATAATATATTATTGTTTATTCTCATATCAAACCAACGTCCTCTACCTCTAAAATATATTGATAAAATATAAATGCACCCCCAATTACAAGAAACTTTCGATATTGACTTGTTCCTAGATGAGCGTGGTAGCGTGGGAGGGAAGGAATTTATCAGGGTTTGGGGCTCCATTTCTCCCACATCACTATCTCATCAAAGCTTTTTCGCGATACAGGGCGCGAGATAGTTGATGGATACCCAAGAGTCAGAAGCTGGACTGCCCGCATGCCATTACATATTCTGTTTCAACAGAACAGGCTGCTATAATTACAGGCGCCTCAGCCACAAATTTCTGGTTATTTGCAGCTTCTGAAAGCAATTGTCGAATTCTTGCATTTCTCACCACGACAAACCTGCGCTCCTGGCGGTTCCCTGCAGATGGCGAAAGCTTTCCTGAATCAAGTACTCTTTCCAGTTTATCTTCTTCCACCTCATGGGGATCATATGCTCTTATGCTTTGTCTTGATCGTATTGCTTTATGCACATCCATAATATCTCCTTCAAAGAACGAACAGAGTGAAGAGCAGATATCCGATAGTCACCATTATCACTGAATGCTTTAAACCTGAGAGCACGCTGCCTTCTCCCATTACTCCTGCGATCAGTCCTGAGGAAGCTCCCTGTATCAGGGCGCCGTGGAAAAAGATGCGGTTATAATCAGCCAGCCCTTCTCGAGAAAGGCTCATGGCAATCGCCCGTGCACCGCTTGCTGTTGTTTTTTCCCCGGCTTTTACCATTTGTTCAAGGAATGTGGAGGAGATCACATATATGATCCCGACGAATACAAGGAATGATATATATATAATTACTAAATATATGAACATACTGACCCTGCGCTCATTCTGCAATTCCTGTTCAGCAGCTGCATCCCTGGCTGCAACATTGAGCACTTCCCCGATATCGCCGCTTGAATCGTTGGCTTTTGTCACCAGAGTTATCGAACGCGCTACCACATGCGTCCTGACACGATTTGCAAAGCGCCGTAGCGCCTCGTTGATAGTGAGCGCCCAATCTATGTCATTATATATTTTCTTTATCTCCTTGCCCATACCCATATCAGAACGAGTCATCAGTTTTATTGAATCCCGCAACGTCATGCCTGTTTCATTCGTACTGGCAAGTTTCTTCAGGAAATCAGGGAACTGGGCTTGGATCTTTTCTTCCCACCCCTTCTTTTTCTCATGGAAAATTAGAAGTGGAATCGCTATAATATAAAATGAATAGACAACAGGATCGTCCATAAGATCGACAAGGTTTGGCGACTTGATACCGCCAACAAGAGTAATTATCAGATAAATGAGAGCTATCGGTATAGTTACTAAGAGCGTATTAACTGGTTTTTCCCTGAACGGTTTTAAAGGGTCACGAAGATTTTTTTTAAGCGCTATCTGCCCTCTTGATTTAATAAAGGATAAAAACATCTTCTTTTCTTCAGAATCCGGTACATTTATCTCGCCAACATAATTATCTGTGGGTAAAAGCGGCGCCTCGCCTGAGGAACCCGGAGTAATGATGCTGATCATAACGACAAACATCAGAGATCCTATAGGTATCATGCCGTAAATTATGGCATATATCATTGTGTTGCTACCATTGCTCATTACCGCCATCATAACTCCGAGGATAATTATGAACAACGGGCCTGCAATGAAAGCTGTGACGTATGATTCAGCGATCAAACCCAGTGTTTCAAGGAATCCTTTCTGTTCGATTTTGGCAGAATTAAGATATTGTTCGGATTTATCCCTGAAGTACGTCGGGATATTTCCACCGCTGTCTATTACTGTAAGAAGGTTAAACATGAGATCTTTTAATTTATCAGAAGGGGTGATCTCACACAGGTTATTAAGGGCAGTCTTCAGATCGCTCCCAAAATAATCCATATCACGAAGAACAACATCGACTTCCATGGAGATCTCTCCATAAGTATTCTCAGCCTTGCTGAGGGATCTCATTATTTCTATAATATTCATGCCGCCCCGGCTCAGTGCATACATGAAAGTTACTGCGTAAGGGATGTTCCGGTCTATGGATTGTTTTCTTTCCCCTGCCTGAAAAGCCGGATAAAGAAGAAATAAACCATATGTTATGCCCCCGAACAAAGCTGTCAGGAAGACCATAATAAATAATGAGATGCTTATATTCCTGAACCCAAGAAGCCATGCAGTTGACTCAGAAAATGTGAGACGCGTAAGCCTTTCTGGAAGTCCGACCACTGACACAACAATGTAGGCGAACAATAATCCTATCAGGGCTCCAACAATACCAGCTATAAGTGAATAAAAAATGGCATTTGAAATATAAATTTCATAAGACATCGGAATGCGCGCCTGCCGCAATGAGGTCCTCAGGCGTTCGAACTTTTCCATCCTGGCTTTTATTTTATCTCCTATAAGGAAAAACGGCAGTCTTTTTAATTTTCTAAAAAATAAATCTATATCCACGTTAAATTTATTCACTGACATGCTATTGTTCCGTTATTTTGAGTTTAGCAAGAATCTTATCTGGAGTGGACTGGTAGTCATGAATGATAGTGGATATCGCATGAAAATCAGATATCTTATTATTAACCATGAACTCCAGTATTTTCTGCCTGTTCGACAATTCTTTTTTCAATTGTGAAAGGCTCCACCCTCTCCTGACCATTATATCGTTAAGAGCCTTAGATTCGCCAACCCTGAGGAATTTATCAGTTAAAGCGTCCCAGAAAAAGATATCGTTGGTCCTTATATTCCTCGTTGTGGGGTCAATATCTGTGATCTCCACAAGTTTCATATTGCGACGCGCTCTTTTTCCTCCAATGTAAGTCTGCGACTGGATACTTATTATGTCAAGAGCCTGTATCATTGTCCTGGGTACGCTAATAGGCGGATTTTCAAGTCGATGAATGGCGCTTGCTACCGAGTCAGCGTGCATTGTCGAGAATGTGGTATGACCTGTGCTCATCGCCTGGAACAGCGTGAGCGCTTCTTTGCCTCTCACTTCACCCACAAGCAGGAATTCGGGCCGCTGTCTCAGTGCAGCCCTCAGGAGTTCGTACATATCTATACCGCCCCTGCCGTCCGGGGTAAATGAAGCCCTGGTAACTGCGGGGATCCAGTTGGGGTGAGGGAGCTTTAATTCTCTCGTATCTTCCAGGGTTATTACTTTTGCCTGAGGAGGTATGAACAAAGAGACGGCATTGAGAGACGATGTCTTACCAGAAGCTGTTCCACCTGCAAATACCAGACTTTTATTGTTCTCGATACAAGTCCAGAGATATGCCATTTCCTCTGCCGAGAATGTATTCCAGTTTATCAGGTCAATCGGGGTTATCGGGACTTCGCTGAATTTCCTTATAGTAAATGTTGATCCACGTGATGTAACTTCAGTTCCAAGCGTCATCTGGATACGCGAACCGTCAGGCATTGTTGCATCGATCATTGGTTCTGCCACTGAGATGTGTTTGCCGCATCTCTGTGCGAGCCTGATAACGTAAGAATTCAAATCGTTTTCCTTATAGTAAATGTTGGTAGGAATGTTGGTGTACTTCTTATGGTAAAGGTATATTGGAATATCAAATCCGTTTGAAGAAACATCCTCGATCCTGTCATCGTGCATAAGGGGATCTATCTTCCCGAAATATATGAAATCCCTTCGCGAATAATACAATACTTTTTCAAGTGTGAGGGGGCTTATATCCAGGGCATAATCTTTTACCAGCTGGATAACTTTTGATGTAAGGATCTTTTTCTTATCTTCTTCCCTCTGAACTGTCTCAACAAGAAGGATATCCTTGAGCCTGTCCTTGATCTCTTTAAGGAATAAATCCTCGAACTCGGAGAGCGCAGGTTCTGCAGCATAATAAAGCTGGGCGTTATTCTCTGGATCGAATAATATTACAACAAAACAATACGGTTCATTTACCCAGTAGCGCTCGATCTCATTGAACCCTTCAAGGCCTTCGAATGTCACCAGCGGACCGTGCAATGCAGGATCATATGAATCTATAGTCTCCAATTCTTTTGTAAAGAATTTTGAAAGTTTACTTGAAAATGATTTTGGTTTATCGTCTTCTTCAAGAACCCTGCTCTGCAATTCTTTGAGTTTTTTAATTCGGGTCTCAACATCGGACATCAGTTTTTCTTCAAGAAGTTCAAAGACCGCCTGTTTTTCAGGTGTCATCTGGTCTTTCAGGATGGTCTTGGTGTTGTCCATGTTTAGACGGCGCATAATAGCTTCAGCGTTATCAGGCTGGCCAGGACTCACCAATTCAGAGATTTTGATCTCCTCTATTTTCTCTGGTCCAGAGAATCTAAATCTCTCTTTTTTCTTTGGCTCAGAGATTTTAACCACATCTTTAGTCTCAGGTTTAGATTCTTCTACAAGGATTTCCTCTAATGATTCTATTTCTTCTTCTATTTGCTCAGGGATCTCTTCTAATTCACCACCGTCTATTTCCTCTTGTTGAATAACCGTTAGTTTTTCCACTTCATCTGGCTCAACCTGTGATGTTTCCTCTATCTTAGGTAGTTCAGCGGGCTTGAGGTCAGATGGTTTTTCCACTTCATCTGGCTCAACCTGTGATGTTTCCTCTATCTTAGGTAGTTCAGCGGAATTGAGGTCGGATGGTTTTTCCACT
>JAHIFK010000310.1 GCA_018900975.1 Methanobacteriota archaeon | reverse complement strand
CATCCGTTTCTTTAATCTCCCGATCCAGCGCCTCCTTCTTCGCAACTTCGATGAGGAACGGCGCCATCAGCTCCCCGACAGCACGCCTGTTATCTTCGCCATTTATCACAAGGCGCGGTATTTTGAGTTTCTGCAACTGTTCGAGTATGTTGCCGCTGCCGAGCTTTCCCGGCGCTGTGCCTTTGAGGCTGTAAAATATGAATTTGCGCATGCTGATATCAGGTATGCGAAGGCGCAGGGTGCGCACGTTGGATGAGCTTAACGGCTTGCCCTTGCCACTTGTGTAATTATAGCCTACCACAAAAACCAGCCATTCGCCCTCCTCCAGAACATAAAATGCCTCGAATTTATCAACAATGATCGTGCTCACTGGCTTCCCAAAATGGTCTTTCAACACTTCCTTATCGCCCACAGGCAGCGCATCCATAACGCTGCGTAGTGCGACCTTGCTGTGCGGGCGCAGGTTGAGGTAGTGCTGGAAATCGGCGTTGATGCGGTTCAACTGCTGGTTGAGGGAAAGCATACGGTCAACGAGGCTGGCAAATTCTTGTTGGATTTCCAAAGATGTATTTTTAATTGGAAGTTGTTTTAAGTTTACTATTTTGACCTGTGCAAAAGTTCTGCCTGCTTCAGGTACTATCATTTGATAATAGTTGTTTAACAATTTGGAATTGAATAAAGCAAGAAGGTATTTTATATTTACGCCAGTTGGTATTATTACATGAGTGCTATCTAACGAAAAATATTTCTCATTATCATAAGTTGCTACTAAATGGTCACTGGTTTGCCTACTGATGATTTTCTCATCAACTAAAAACATATTTTCGTCGGTATTACTCCAAAGCATCTCTTTATCAAAATAAACGTAAATACCTCCAAATTTTAAGGAATAACGTTCAATGTCTTTACCTCTTATGATTTTTTGGTGCTTTGATGATTCCGGCTTATTTGAAAGGTATTTTTTATTATCTCCTGTAATTATTCCCTGGTAAAACGTTGCTATTTCACCGAGTTTTATACACCCCTTTTCAAGCTTATTAAGCAGTGATAAATCACTTTTATTCAAAAGAAATTTCTTGTCTGGAATAGTTCTAAAAATCCTTTGATTGATTTCTTCTATCGCAAAAGATTTTTTAATGAATTGCTCTGCATTATCTATTTTGATTATTTTTACATTGTTTTTATCTCTCGATTCTTCGCTTTTTTCTCTTTCTAATATTAAAATTGTATTTCCGCCGATTTCAGCATCCTTGAATACTTTATCATGAATATCAACTATTTGCAATATTTTACATGTATCTAAAATGTACCCTCTAATCTCTCTAACATGGTACGCACTCAATATCGTATTTGGAATTATGAAGGACAGCATACCGTTCATTTTTAAATATTGTATCGCACGCTCAACAAATAATGTATAAGTGTTTCCTTTATATTCCATTGAATTTGGATATTTATCTGTAAAATATGCGAGTTCTTCATCTGATACAAACTTTTGCTTTTTTCCCAGTGCTAAAGTTATGTATGGCGGATTCCCTATCACCACATCGAACCCTCTCTCCCCTTCAGCCAGCGCCTTATCAAACACATCCGCGAACTCCTCCTCCCAGTTGAAAGCCTTCTTCGCGCGCCATTCCTCCCCAAAATACCTCTTCAGCTCCTCCTCGCTCCCGCTGATGAGCGAATTCCCGACTTTTATAGTCTCACCCAGGATCGGAGGCAGCATCTCCTCAGCCTTTAGCGCCTTGAGCATCAGGTTCACAGCCGCGATCTCAGCAGCCTGACTGTCCAAGTCTACCCCATGGATGTTGTTCATGAGGATGCTGGCTTCGTAGCCTTCGTAAATGCTTTCTGAGGATTCAAAAATAATTCCTTTCCTTACATTCTCATCTATGCGTGCCTTGATCGGACGGTTTTTCTCCTCATAGTAATTCGCAAAACAGTCGTAGGCTTTGATCAGGAAAGAGCCAGAGCCGCACGCCGGGTCAAGCACTTTTATGCGCGCCACTTGCTCCGGCATCTTATCTTTGAGCAGCGCGCCCAACGTATTCTTCACGATGTAATCCACAACATAGGGAGGTGTGTAGTAAATCCCGCTCTCCTTGCGTGTTTCCTGGCTCGGCTTCAACTCAAAGGTGTTATCCTCCTTCAATCGAAGCGTATTGCCAAGATAGGTCTCGTATGTATTGCCCAGAACGTCAAAATCAAACTTCCTGAAAGAACGCGAGGTCATCTCCTCAATGATATTCTCAAGCACATGACTGCTCACGTTGATGCGGTCGTAGAACATGCCGCGCTTGAAAATCTCGCCGTTGTGAATGTCGTTGAACTTATCGAACAGCGCGCCGTCTGAGAAGAGCGCCTCATAAAGCGGGTTGTAGCGCCCCGCAGATTTCCAGAGTTTCAGTTTATCGCCGAGGATGTTAGAGTCGTCAAGAAGCAGGTGGTCTTCAGCCCATCTGATAATGATCAACCTGTCCAGGATCCTCTGTACTGCGCTCTTAAGTTTCTCAATATCGAAAATCCCTTTTTCATCCTTGAGCACGGAAAAATCAAGGCGCTTTCTTAATATCTCCCTTCTGGATTCCAGGAATTTTGCATATTTCGGGTCATTTTCATGCTTTGCATAATCGGGGAAAAGCTGGCTCAGATCAGGTGGTTTGCCCTCATTCAGGAAATTATTTCTGTAGATATCATTGGCAAGCTTAATGCGCCAGTTGTTAAGCAGCCCCAGAAATTCCTTATCAATAGGCTCTTTTTCTTCACGGGCGCCAAGTTTATCGATTTTCTCCGACAAAACGAATTCTTTGGTCAGGTGAATAAGGTCCCACAATCTTTTCACATAATCGTCAACAGATTCAAAATTTAGAACCGTCAGGCCTGTCAGCGCATTAAATACCCTGAATTTCTCAAAATTGGTAAGAATTGCCCATTTACAGTTCTTACTCGCCGCATAGAGAATTGACTGCCGTTCTTCAAGCGTCCAGTCTCCTTTTACTTTATCGCGATGTTGGATCACTCCAAAGCGCTTTGCTTCAATAAAGATAGTGGGTTTCTTATCAAGTTTCAGAGCGACATCTGCAAAACCTGCTCCGCGGATAAAATGTTCCCTGTCATATTCATCAGGATTCCTGATGTCCCAACCGAGTATCTCGAACAATCGATCAATAAAATCTGCGCGTACGTTGGCTTCGCTGATCGCCGCCATCTCTTTTGGTTCGTCATTTTTGGATTTCTTAAGAGACTTGTAGCTCGTTACAAGTTTTTCAATATCCTGCCTTATCCTGCTCATAGCTTCATTATCTATCAATTAACGCAGCTCCTTACAACCTCATCCGAGAAACACAAGACGTCTTATATGATTAAAAATGTTGCGATTTAAATTTGAAATTAACAATGACTCAATCCTAACTCAGCATCTTCTCCATTATCCCCAGCGCCTTCCTCAAATTCGCCTCAGATGTAGAATAAGATAGCCTTATATGTCCTTTCCCATTCTCCCCAAAAGCCGAGCCCGGAGTAACTATGACCCCGTTCTTTAATAACTTCTGCGGCGCCTCTTCATCCTCAACCTCAGGGAAAGCGTAGAAAGCTCCCTGCGGTTTGACGCATTTTATCCCCATCGAACTGAATCCTTCCATCAATATATCCCTTCTTGCCCTGAAGCTCTCACGCATCTCGCGCACGCAGTCCTGCGGCCCCTCGATCGCAGCAAGCGCAGCCTTCTGGGCGATAGAGCAGGCGCACGCCTGGATGTACTGGTGCACCTTTACCATCTGTTCAATGTATTCCTTACGCGCCGCTGCATAACCGATGCGCCAGCCTGTCATTGCATAGGTCTTTGAAACTGCGTTGATCGTGATTACGTTATCAGTGAACTGCGCGGGACTGACATGCTCGCCCTCGTAGATGAAATGTTCATAGACCTCATCAGAAATTATCGTTATATCGTTCTCCTGTGCAAGTTCAGCCAGACCCTTTATTTCCTCTCTGGTCTGCACCGTCCCTGTAGGATTTGAAGGCGAATTTATAATTATGGCGCGGGTTTTCGGGGTAATGCGCTCGTTCACTGCATCCGGGGTCAGTGTCAGATTTTCACCCAGCGGAACGCCGACGACCTGTCCTCCGGCAAGCTTTGTCAGGGCGGAATATGATAAAAAACCAGGATCAGGCACCAATACTTCATCCCCGTTATCTACAAGAGCCTGCAGCGCGAGATGAAGCGCCTCAGAAGCGCCGGCTGTGACGATAATTTCATCTTGCGCGACCGTAAAATGGTTATCCCTTTTGAACTTGGCGCACAGGGCTTCCCTCAGTTCAGGGATACCCAGGTTCGCAGTATATCCGGTGAACCCTTTATTGATAGCATCGATAGCCGCTTTTTTTATGTGCTCCGGTGTATCGAAATCCGGCTGACCAAGTCCCAGGTTTATGGCATTTGGTCCCGCCCCTTCGAACATCTTCCTGATACCTGAGATGTCAAGCCCTTTTACCCTCTGCGAAAACATGTTCCTCACTCAAATACGGTGTGTCGTTTTTTCAACTCGTCTTCACTTGCGCCGGTCTTTACCATAAGTTCAGTAATAACCGCATCCATAAATACCAGCGCTGATATCTCAAATACAGTCCCAAGTGGCGCAAGCTGGGTGTACCCTATCATTCGCCGTTCCTGGTAATCCTCATAATCAATATCTTCTTTGGGTCTGCCGGGAATGATCACGACCACATCCGATAATTTCCCCAGCGTGGAATCCTTGTTCGAAGTTATTGTCGCAAGTTTTGACCCGAGCTTTTTTGAAATAGAGCCAAGGTTTGCTATTGACGTAGTTTCTCCTGAGCCCGAAACTGCAATGACAAGGTCATCAGGCTGCACAGCAGGTGCAGTTGTTTCTCCTACAACATGAACCGCAAATCCCATATGCATAAGTCTCATAGCAAAAGCCCTTGCCGCTAAACCTGACCTTCCTGCCCCCATGAGGAATATCCTTTTTGCCCCAAGAATACTGTCCACAAGAGCTGATGCCGAATCCGTATCAAGCCTGGTGGCAACTTTCTTAATATGTTCAGCAATAAAATTCATCGATGCTCTGGTTGCTTCAAAATTTTTCTTTTCGCCGTTCATTTATCCTCTTTTATCTTCTTCAGCTTTATATTCTATACGCTTGATCTTCATATTATCAAGCTTTTTCAGCTCATTATATAAATGGAGTATCATGCCAGGACTCCCATCCCAGTGAAGGGTGAGTTTCACTCCTTTTTCCTTAAGCTGGTCTATTATTGATCTCATGAAATGGTCAAGAGCGAATTTTTTCGAGAATAACAGCTTGAATACCGCCCTGTATCCTCCCTTTGTTTTTGAATACGATATCAATTTATAACCCAGGCTCTCGTTCAGAGATATTGTATCGAAATTACATATAATTTCCAGTTCATGGCTTACAGACGAATCTACATTGGATATGCCGAAAATGACATGGCGGATGAGCGGCTCGCTAACCTTCCTGCCGAACCAGAGATTGATCTTTCCCTGGGTGCAGGAAATGTTGACCTCATCGCATCCCATCTCTACAAGGGTTATTTCCCTCCCATCAGTTAGAAAATCTGCAAGTTCTTTTGCATACATGGTCTCTGTCATGAGCTTCAAATGCCTTTCTATTACATTAGGGGATATAACTATTTTGAATTAGGGCTGATGCGAAATTGACGGCGTTTTACAAGAAAAAGTCCCGCTGCCACGGCAAGCAGTCCGGCAGGCACCCCGAAAACCAATGACCCTGTGAGAATTACTCCCCCAAAGAGTAAACTTGAAGTGGAGGGGAATTTTAATATAATGAACACAAGCGGGAGCGGAAGAACGAGTAGTTGTGCTCCGAGTCCCATAAAGGCCCAGCCGAGAATTTTATTTTGTCCATCTAACTGGTTCAGTCTTGACCAGATAAGAGGGAACACTACAATGAGGGAAAGGAGAAATATGATATATGGGTCTGCCTGGAATGGCAGGAACATGGTCAAAAGGACAAGGATTATGACAATACCCATTGTCAGGGAAAAACCGCATGCAATAGCAGTGATATTCTTTTTAGTGATGTTCATGTGACTAATCTTTCTTAATATGGACATCCATCTGGTTAAAGGGTATCTCTATGCCTTCTTCTTTGAACCGTTTGAACATATCCCTGAGTATCCTGTCAAGGACAGGGTGCCTTTCTTCATAATGTTTTATCCAAACTAGAAGTTCGAAGTTCTGGGACGAAGCCGCATATTCCGTGAACATAACTTTGGAATTGGGGACTGTGATTATCATATTATCCAGGGTCTTTATCTTCGTGTACCTGGGTTTTATCTCATAGATATCCCCGTAAACACCGCCGAATTCGACCCTGTCCCCCACTTTGTAAAGCTGGTCAATGGTAATGGTCATCCCCCCGAACACGTTCGAGAGCAGGTTCTGCGCAGCCAGGGCGATAGCCAGGCCGGCGATCCCCATACCAGCGATCACAGGACCTATCTCAACTCCTACGCCTGAGAGGGCTATCATCAAGCCAACAAGCCAGATGATATACGTTCCCGACATATCGGCAAGCGCCACAAGCCTGTCATCCATCTCCCCATTTGCCCTGGCAGAAAGTTCATACCCGTATTCCCTGATTATCTTTTTTACAAGCGATGCTGCTATCCATGTCACGAAAACAGTAAGTAAAAAATTCCTGTACATGTATTCTTTATCGTAACTATTCATTATCTCCCCCAGGTAGGGAGTTTCATGGACAGCATAATATATGCCTGCCACGAGTACCATAATGTAAAGTGGTCTTCCGATAGCAAGCAGGATGATATCGTCAAGTTTTGTTCCTGTATTTTCCGCCCTTTTAATAAGCCTCTTAAATATCAGGTTGATGGCTGCGGCTATGAGCAGACTTGCGCAAATTATGAGGATGGGGCGAAAATAAGGGGTGTAATCCATAATATTTTTTGTAATGAGCCAGTGGTCTGAAATACTTTTCCATTCATAACAGGTCAGGGTTATATATTAATAACGCTCATGCAACCCGATAACATGACTATCCAGATAGATGACCAGGGATGGGGCACACCTGTTGGAGGGGTGGGTATCATTGTTATCAGGAAAGAAACAGAAGAGATACATTACGATATTGTTCCTATCGAGCTGTTCGATCTTGAAAACTTCAAGAAAAAGACCTATATGGACAGCGCAA
The DNA here is from genome assembly GCA_018900975.1 of Methanobacteriota archaeon. Taxonomy (GTDB): domain Archaea; phylum Halobacteriota; class Methanosarcinia; order Methanosarcinales; family Methanoperedenaceae; genus Methanoperedens. Next base: position 17,951 of record JAHIFK010000310.1, on the reverse strand, counting down.
GAACCATTGTAGAACGGGGTTTTAACGCGCTAAAAGTCACAAAAGATGAGGAAATAGAGATATGCTCAGGCTGTATCCATGATAAGTCAGCAGAATGGCTGAAAAAAGAAGGTTATAAGTTCAAGGTCATGAAAATCGACGGCGACGCCCAGAAGAAAGGAGAGTGGATGTTCATAGAATATCTTCAGGGGTTAGGCATCCCGAATCCTCCTGTTATTGTTGAAGAAACGGTTGATGAGTACAAGGCGCAGTTCTTTTATATTATGGACTGGGTAAGGGAAGACCCTGAGGCGAGAAAGCCTCTTTGCAAGACCGGGTGGAAGTATTTCATTAAATTCTATAAAAACAAAAACAACAACAAACAGAGACGTTAACCATGAAACGGATAATTGTTGCATCGCTGAACCAGAATAAGATAAACGCGGTGAAAGAGGTTTTTCCATCGTTTTTCATAGAGGGGCAAGCCTGCGATTCCGGCGTCAGGGAACAGCCCCTGAACCTTGAGGAGATCATAAAAGGTGCGATAAACAGGGCAAAAGCAGTGTTCCGGGATTGTGAGTATTCAATCGGGATCGAGGACGGGATATCCCGTGTCCCTGAGACTGCAAGCGGGTACATGAATTTTTGCTGCTGCGCGGTTTTCGATGGCACCCGGATATACCTTGGTCTTGGTCCTTCGTTTGAATACCCCCCCGAATGTACGAAAAAGGCCGTAGAGGGTGGGATAACGATTTCAGAGGCGTTTACTCCCTTAACTGGTAAACCCAACATCGGCTATGATGAAGGAATTATTGGCTGGCTAACAGGGGGCCGGATTAACCGCAAGGATTATACAAAACAGGCTGTAGAGATGGCAAGGTTACAAATAGAAAAACGGGAATTGTATTGATTAATAATTTCAGTCCGGCAAACCTCAAAGCTAATTGTATTTGGTCTATTATTAGGGCTTTTTGAAACGAAATAGACTATTTCGGACGATTAAGAACAGTTCAAGGGAGAATTGGACTTTAATATATAATTAATACAGTAGACATTATTATATTCTAATCGACCATATAATAAATTGGGTATAACTATGCCTTCAAGAGAAACGATCGATAAAGTCCTGCATGACCTCAATAATACGCAAGGGATAGAGATATCAGCATTGCTAAGCAGGGACGGTCTGCTTATTAGTTCAACAATGGAGCGTAACGCAGATACCTTCGCCGCAATGTCAGCTACAATGTTCGGGGCAGCTGTTATTGCTGCAGTAGAGTTCGGGAAGGGATTGCCGGATAGGGTGATCGTGGAAACAAAATTAGGTAAATTGATCGCCTCTGGAGCAGGACAAAAAGCATTGATAATAGTTATGGCAAGAGACGATTCAACCCTGGGGCAGATACTAATAGAAGTGTCAAAAGCATCTGATCGAATAAATAAAGTTTTTGAGAATAATTGGTTTGAGTAGGGTACATATTAACAGTTAGCCGCAGAATATGCCTTTAAAGATTATGACTTCAAGCCTATGACTTCAAAGCTTATGACTTCAAAGCCCATTTCTTCTTTAAGTTAGGACATTCCATAATAACTTCCTGCTTTTTTTTTAATTGCATGATCGGTTAAGGCCTATATCAAAATTAGTTTGACTTGTCATTATTATGATAAGTATTTATATTATCTAAATACTAAATTATATGTACCTCAAAGTACCACTGGAAATATCATGAAAATTCGTGAGGTAATTCAGGAATTCGTGCCATGCGAGGTATGCGGCAACAGGGACATACACCAGTTCTATTTCCATGTTTTTGTCCACAAGGGGTCGCAACCTTACGTAAAGTGCTGTGAATGCGAGGAAGAGTATTATTCAACGAAAGCTAGGAAAATCCTTACAAGAGTGGAGGATGCATTCAAGGTGAGGACACATTTGGATCCTGCCATAAGTGGCGGGAATTTCAAGCCACATGATCTTCCCCATCCACTCCTGAAAGCACTGTCTGGTATTTAACCGGCTCTCATTTTTTTTTTCACCATATCAAAATACTTTTTAACCATCACCAATAATTAAGATGCATGAAGTTGTTCGGCGTGCTCGGCGACCCTGTATCACACAGTCTGTCTCCTGTTATGCATAATGCAGCATTCAAAGCCCTTGGGATGGACTGTGAATACCATGCTTTCAGGGTCAGTCCTGAAAATCTGGAAAAAGCCCTGTATGGCGCTTATGCGCTGGGATTCGGGGGGCTTAACCTCACAATACCTTTAAAGGAAAAAGCCCTGGATATCGTACAGCCATCTGAGCTTGCAAGACAGATCGGCGCCGTGAACACTGTTGATTTTGAACACGGCATGGCAGGACACAACACAGACGGTATGGGGGCAAAAATGGCGCTTTCCAGTGCTGGCATCAAAATAACAGGAAAGAACATTCTGCTTCTGGGTGCAGGCGGGGCAGCGCGGGCTATTGCATTCCAGCTAGCAAAGGACGGCGCGAGGGTAACTATCGCCAACCGCACTCTTGAAAGGGCAGAAGCACTTGCAAAAGACGTGAAAAAAGTCGGAAAAGCGCAAGCTTCAGGTTATGAAAATCTGAAGAACTTGATACAGGATAGCGACATCCTGATAAACTCAACATCAGTCGGCATGTATCCGAAAATATCCGGGACAATAGTAACATCTGATATGATGCATAAAGACCAGGTAGTATTTGATATTGTATATAACCCGCAAAACACCCTGCTTCTTAAGGAGGCAAAAAAGGCGGGCGCAACAACCATAGACGGCGTGATGATGCTGGTGTTCCAGGGCGCAGAGTCCTTTAAAATATGGACTGGAAGGACGCCGCCTGTTGATGAAATGGAAAAAGCCGTAAGGGAGAAACTGGCATGAAAATACTGATAATCGGAGGGACAGGCGATACCGGCAGGTGGTTCGTAAAATTTTATAAAAAACACGGCTTTGAAGTTGCGATATGGGGCGTCAATAAGAGAAAAGACATAGCAGAGTCCCTGGGTGTACGGTTTGCTGACGATCTTGACGGGGAGATAAAAACAAGCGATATAGTCATGATATCGGTTCCCATAAACATCACGGAAAAGACGATCCAGGAAATCGCTCCAAAAATGTTGGCAGGCAGCCTCCTCATGGACATAACATCGGTGAAAACAGGGCCTGTGGAAGCCATGCGAAAGCATGCACCCGTTGATGTGGAGATCCTGGGCACACATCCCATGTTCGGTCCATCCATACCAGACATCCGGGGGCAGATAGTTATTTTTACACCGATCGAGGGGAGGAGTGCAAGGTGGTTCCCGGTCATAAGGAGCCTGTATGAGGAAAATGGCGCTCATATCGAGATTATGAGTGCAGTTGAGCATGACAGGATGATGGCAGTTGTTCAGGGGCTCACACATTTCGCTTACATCTCCATTGGCTCAGTATTTATGGAGCTTGAATTTGACGTCGCGAACTCACGAAGGTTCATGAGCCCGATGTATGATATAATGCTCGACCTTGTGGGAAGGATACTGGCGCAGAATCCGTATCTCTACGCTATGATACAGATGAACCCTGAGGTGGCAAAGGTGCACAGGACTTATATCGACCAGTGCAACCGGATGACAGACATGGTAAGGAACAGGGATATCGAAGGATTCGTGACTATGATGAAAAAAGCTTCTGCACATTTTGGTGATACAGGATCTGCTCTTCGCAGGTCTGAGAAGCTCATAGGCACAAAGATAGCTGAGCATGAAGAACTTGTACGTTCAATAGGCAGGGAGCGTGCGCTCAAGCACATTTATTCCGGTGTCGTACACTATGGGATCGTAAAAAAAGTAGCCCCCAGGAGTGTTATTATAGAGAGAGGAGGAAAAACTACTGAACTTTTAATAGAGAATGTCCGGCTGCTGGATGAACTGGAACTGAGGGCATGGAAAACCATTGCCTTAAGAAATGTGACACGTGATGTATCGGTTTTTATCCCACCAGGCGCTGACCCGGAAATACTAAAAACCGTTTTAATAGGCGTAGATGGTGTGGTTTCAGTAGATATTATTGATGTCTTTAATAAACAAAATAATTCAAGTGTTACATATCGCATCACAATATTTGGGGATAGCAATGCCGCTCTTGTCCTGGGGGATGTGGAAACGCTTCTTAAGGGGATCGGCTGTACGGTCAGATAAGGTGTGGTTTTGAACGGTAAGGTATTATGGTGTGGTGCGGGGTAAGGTCGATAGTAAGGTAAGTTATATTAGTTATTAAAGCACGGAAACAGGAAGTGATACTATGGTGGAAAAGACAAATATCAGACCAAAACTCAACGATTTAAAAATTGGAGACGTCCTTCATGTAGGTACTGAAGATAAAGAAGAAGTGTTCAAAGTGACCAAACTGGGTGAGAACACTTATATTCTCGACCAGGGAGGAGATCTCAGGGAGTATGGAAGGGCTGTGATGGCAAAGAACATCTATGGTTTTGCTGAGAAGTACAAAGCGGTTTACTGGATAACTAAAGAAGAGAAATGATCATCATTTCTACGTTGCACTTAGACATTTAACATCGCTTTTTCGACAAGCTCCCTGGTTATGTCAGGTAATTTCCTGCCGTATTTTTTATGTTTCCTGGGTTTGCAGTTCTCAAGTGCGTATGCGAAGATTATCGGCACGCCCACAGTAGCGTCAATGTAAGGGGTAACATTCCCTTCACCTGCTTTGGGTATCTTTCCCCATGATTTTCCCTCGTTTATTGTTGCTCCGGATAGTCCTCCAGTATCCGGGCGATCCACAGTCACCTGAATGACATAATTCTCACCAGGACATTCCATACCGAGTATCTGGGATATCATGGGACCAGTCTGCTGCAGGAAGTTCTTGGGCACCCCGCCCCCGACTTCAAGCACCCCGCGCTTGATATCGTTTATCATGCTATGATGCACGATCGCAGTGCTCTCAAGAGCGTCCATTGTGGGGCTCGGGTCCACAAAATCTGCCGACAAGAGTTCCTTAGCGCCTCTTTTCGCGGCTTCGATTATAGGTAGATAACTTATGTCCATCCCAATGGAAGAATCAGCGAATGCAGGTACGAACACGGGCACATCGTATTTTGCAGCCGATGCTATGAATGATTTTTCGGGGTTTTTTGCTGTCTCGATCACGCCATCGCCAATTACTTTATAATAATGTGCAGTTGAAAATTTTTCCGGGAATTTGTTCTTTTCATGCGCTTTCCGGGTTAGGGTCTGTACTATCTTATCCTGGGCAATAAGCGTGCGCTCCATATCGATATAAACATCATATATCCGCACAACGTCATTCTCTGCAAGATCATTATCGTCTGCTGTATGATCGCCCTGGTGAACCGGCAGCCCATAAGCAAAATGCATGTCATGATAGGTATTCGCGCCTGTTGTGACTATCCAGTCAATAAAACCATTTTCTACCATGTTGATGATACCGCCGCCCATACCAACAGGAGTCATCGCACCGGCAAGAGTCAGGCATACGGTGGAGTTCTCATCGATCATGTTCTTGAAAAGATGGCAGGCTTCTGCCAGTCTCTTAGCGTTATACCCCATCCCATCAAAGACGTTATCGACCAGATCAGTAATGGTCATGTTTTTCCCTAACGAGATTGGAGATATAGGTCTGCCATTCCAGTAATCGTGCTTCATATGGCGCATGCTGATTTCTCTCCTGTAATTAATGCGATATTTATTCTTTTAAATATTCGGCGAGCTATTTAAGAATTTGCTAATATCGAGATAAACAACGAACTAATGCGAACTAAAACGAACTCAGGTAGCGTGAGTTCGTATCGAGTTCGGTGTTAGTTTTTTTAAATGATGCCTTGTTACCCTGATGCTTTAAATAATTTGTGGATTTTATTCACATAACTCATTCGATTTATCACTTATAACTATGAAATAATCAAACGTTAAGAATGAAAAACCTTAAACACATGCAATTTCATATATCAAAATCACAGAGATAAAACAGATGATAGAAGTCGAGGTAAAAGCGCGCGTAAAAGACCCTAAACTTGTGGAAAGGTCGATCATCGCGCTGGGGGCGTCACCGATAGGGATTGAGGCACAGGTAGATACTTATTACAGCGCGCCATATCGTGATTTTGCAAAGACGGATGAGGCATTAAGGATCAGGGTACAGGACAATAAGTATTTTTTGACATATAAGGGTCCCAAGATGGACACTATCTCTAAAACAAGAAAAGAATATGAAGTTGAGGTCAATGACGCAGACTGCATGGGCAATATTATTTCCTCACTGGGGTTTACCCCGGTTGCGACCATAGTCAAGAAAAGAAAAAAATACAGGCTGGGGGATTTCATTATTTCACTTGATGATGTGCGAAATCTGGGCGATTTCATAGAGGCTGAGATCTCCATTCGGGATTCAAAGTCCCATGAAGAAAAAGTTGAGAGCATATTCAGGCTTTTTGAAAAACTGGGCATTAGAAGGGACGAGTCGATCCGGACATCCTATCTTGAGATGATACTTGAAAAATCCTAGATCGTTCGTCTATCATAGAATAAATTTATATACTGTCATTCTCTTTTCATGCGTCTATGAGCGTGTTCAGTTTACTTAATCCTCACCTGCAAGAAGCCCTGGCAACACAGGGTTTTACAGCCCCCACTGAACCGCAGGTAAAAACAATTCCCGCAGTGCTTGCAGGAGAACACGTCCTCCTTATCGCGCCAACTGGTTCAGGCAAGACAGAATCAGCAGTCCTCCCGGTATTTAATAGCATCATGGCGAAAAATGAGGAACACAGGCGGGGGATATCAGTGCTTTACATCACACCGCTTCGCGCCCTGAACAGGGACATGCTGTCACGGCTTGAATGGTGGGGAAAGGAGCTTGGCATCAAGGTCGCGGTGAGGCACGGTGATACCACAGCTTATGAGAGGCAGAAGCAGTCCCTGAAGCCTCCGGATTTTCTTGTTACGACCCCGGAGACGCTGCAAATAATGCTTACAGGGAAAAGACTGCGGAACAATCTCAGGACTGTTACGCATGTGGTCATCGATGAAGTGCATGAACTGGCTTCATCAAAGAGGGGCGCGCAGTTATCTATCGCGCTTGAACGGCTTGTGGAAGTTGCCGGAGAGTTCCAGAGGATAGGGCTTTCTGCGACCGTGGGGAGACCGGATGTAATAGCGCGTTTTCTTGCGGGAACAGAGAGGACGGCGCACGTTGTCGAAGTTTCGCTCATCAAGCAGCTTGATTTTAATGTGATATCCCCGAAACCGTCACCAAAAGATGAAGCATCATCTAAAAAACTCATGTGTTCACCTGAAGTGGCGGCGCATCTGCGGGTGATATCGGAGATCGTGGAGGCGCATAAATCCACTCTTATTTTTGTGAACACGAGAGAAGCAGCAGAGATGCTGGGCTCAAGGTTCAGGATGCTGGGGCTTTCCATTGGCGTTCACCATGGGTCGCTGTCAAAGGATGCGCGCATAGAAGCAGAGAATAATTTCAAGGGAGGCGTACTTCGAGGGCTTATCTGCACATCTTCCATGGAACTTGGCATAGACATCGGGGATGTGGACCATGTCATCCAGTACATGTCACCGCGCCAGGTCACGCGCCTGATACAGAGGGTGGGAAGGTCTGGTCACTGGGTGGGTGAGCGCTCAAGCGGGACGATAATCACGATGGGCCCAGATGATGCTGCCGAATCTTCGGCAATAACAAGACGGGCAGGAGCGGGAAAGATAGAGACCATCGAGCTTCATGAGGATAGCGCAGATACCATCGCGAACCAGATATGCGGGATGGCGCTTGATTTCGGTGAGATACCTGTTGAGAGGGTATATTCGATAATCGGGAGAGCCTATCCGTTCCGCGCACTCAAACTGGAGATGCTGCGCGCGGTCATCAAACAGCTTGTGGATACGCGGCTGATATGGTTCGAGGATGATAAGATCGGAAAGAAGCAAAAGTGCCTGCATTATTTTTACGAAAACCTTTCCATGATACCTGACGAGAAGAGGTTTGAGATATTCGATATCGTAAGCGGAAAGACTGTTGGGGCGCTGGATGAAGTGTTCGTGGCTGATTTTGCAAAGCCGGGCGCCGTGTTCATAGCAAAAGGTGAGATGTGGCGAATTATCGAGGTGATCACCGAGAAGAGCATGATCAAGGTAGAGCCGATTAGAGACCCGGGCGGTGAGATACCCAACTGGTCGGGAGAGGAGATTCCGGTGCCTTATGATGTGGCGCAGGAGGTGGGAAGCATAAGAAAGCGCATTATGGAGAAGCTCGAAAGAGGAGTGAGCGCAGAAATGATAATAGAGGAGCACGGGAAGGAGTATTCGGCTGATAGCGAAGCAACGGGTGAGATACTGGAACTGATGCAGAAGCAGAGGAAAGCAGGTCTTGCAGCGCCGACTGATGATACCGCGGTCGTGGAACAGGAAGGAACTTCGATCGTCATAAACATCTGCGGCGGGCACAGGGTGAACGAGACATTGGGGCGCGCTCTCACTTCGCTTCTCGCGGCAAGGTTCGGCGCAAGCGTGGCTATGGAAATTGACCCGTACAGGATAAAACTGGAACTTCCCAGGATGTTCCATGCCCAGAGGATTAAAGAGATGCTCATGACCACGAGCCCGGAGCACATAGAGCCCATAATCGAGATGACGCTCAAGAATACAATGCTCCTGAAGTGGAAGATGGTGCATGTCGCGCGTAAGTTCGGGGCGCTTTCCCGCGACGTTGATTATGAGCGCATAAGCATGAAGAAGCTGCTTGATGTGTTCGAGCATACTCCAATGTATGACGAAGCGGTTCGCGAGATATTCCATGACAAGCTGGATATAGAACGTGCAAAGACCGTTCTGGAGAGCATCCAGAAGGGCAGTATTAAGCTTGTGGTCCAGCGCGTAAGTCCAATAGGCGAGGCTGGGTTCAGAGGCGGGAGGGAGCTTATGGCGCCAGAGAGGGCGGACAGCTCAATAATAATGGCTCTCAAGAGCAGGATAATGGAGGATCATGTGATACTTTTCTGCCTGAACTGCAAGAAGTGGAAAGTCAGCACTGTGGTTAAAAGGGTGACTGAGAGGCCGGAGTGTCCTCTATGCACAAGCAGGCTAATCGCTGCGCTCAAGCCATGGGAGGAGGAGGAGATAAAGCTGGTGAAGAAGCCTGAGAAAGAGAAGACTGAGGCAGAGAGGAAGAGGACTGCGCGGGTGTACAGGAATGCCAGCCTTGTGCTATCGCAGGGTAAGACAGCGGTGATAGCGCTTGCTTCAAGGGGGATCGGGCCTGATACTGCTTCTAGGGTGATAAGGAAGATGAGGGAGGATGAAGAGGAGTTCTACCGTGACATACTTATTGCGGAGAGGAATTATGCGAAGACGAAGAGGTTCTGGGAGTGATAAATTTGGTTTTTGCCAAAGAATTCAAAAATTCTTCATCTTTAAAAGTATCGGAATCCTCTGAAAAGCAATTAGGATCAAATATTACACAGATGACACGGATACGCGCGTATCCGTGTCGACTGTCACGCCAGTCGATTGCGTGCACACGTATGCCAGTGCGCTGGCATACGTTGACGTGTACTCCGCGCGCATCTGTGTCCTATCGTACGGTTTTTCTCCGATGACGTATGGAATTAACTCAGGGCGTCATCACGACCTTACCCGACTTACCCGACTTCATAGCCTCAAATCCCTTCTCGAATTCATCCAGCCTCAACCTGTGGGTTATCACAGGAGATGGATCAAATTTTCCTGTCGAAAGAAGCCTGGAAGTCGTAATCCATGTATCCCATACCTTCCTGCCATATATCCCTCGTACCGTAATATCCTTCATTACGAAATCCTTTGACATGTCGATACTTACATCTTTTGTGGGCAGTCCCAGTATGGAAGCACAACCTGTGGGCCGCAATGCCTTGAGGCCTTGATTGAGAGCACTTGCGCTTCCCGACATTTCAAGGAAAACATCGGCCCCCCTGCCGCCTGTAAGAGCAAGTATCTCCTTCACAGGGTCTTTTTCATGCCTGTTTATGATAACATCCGCACCCATCTTTTGTGCGATATCAAGATGCAGTGTAGAGCCGGCAACCGATATTATCTGAGTCGCCCCTGCTGCCCTCAGGATGCCTATTGCAAAGAGGGCGGTGGGTCCTCCTCCAAAAACAGCCACCGTCTTTGCTGTGACGTCATTGCTGAAAACCGTATAAACGCTGTTCCCGATCGATTCCTGAAGTGAAGCGATCTCAAAAGGCATCTCATGAGGATTTTTCCAGACATTCGATTCAGGTATGACCGCATACTCTGCAAAGAACCCATCAACGTCCACCCCGAAGAACTTTAAATTCTCACAGATATGCATATTCCCCATCCTGCACTGCATACATTTCCCGTCAAAGATATGAGACTCAGCAGATACAAGGTCACCTTTTTGAACAAGGGTTACATCGTCGCCGGTCTCAACCACTTCGCCGCATACCTCATGACCGATAGTCCTTGGAGGGTTGATCCTCCCTCCTGACCAGGGGTGCTCCCAGTTGTAGATATGCACGTCAGTCCCGCACATGGAACATGCTTTTACTTTCACAAGCACTTCGTGATCTTGCGGTTCTGGAACAGGGAGGTCCACGAGTTCAAGACCCGGTCCTTCCTTCGTCTTTCTTACTGCCTTCATGATTCCCCTATAGAATTATAATAGATGTCATGTTGCGCAATATATATAGTTTATCGGGAAATGATTCGTTTTCAATTCATGGAAAAGTATATATTCATACAAAATTATTATTATTAGAATAGTTATCATATCATAAAACTGTGAGGATATATGACAAAACAATGCCAGAATTGTGGAAATGTTTGTGCTGACAGTGCGAGTATTTGCCTTAGGTGTCATTGCCCGTTTGGAAGAGGTGGCTATGACAAAAGACCTAAGTTAGTAGGATGTGGACGTTGTGGCGGAACTGAAACTACCCCTGGAAGAGGGTATATTGAAATAAGAGATGTTTTTGGATTAGTTCTTCGGACAGGGAAATGTCCAAACAGATGTAATGGTGGCTGGATTAGAGTTTGACCTGCGCTTTTTCATCTTCATTCTTTACAATTTGTACATAAGTAAGAATTGGATTATTTAAAGTAGCATCAGTAGTTATAGGAATTATATGAGTTTAAATAAATTTAAAACAATAAGAATAATAATGTTAATGTTAATGACTATACCTTTAGTATCTGCTACTGTTACAAATATCATCGCTTCTGAGGATACTTATTCATATTTTTTGACCCCAGATGCCAATATGGGAGGAAATACAGAAGTGAGTGTATGGAATTATTATGGTAGACAATCTGATTATGCATATATCAAGTTTGCAAACATTTCAGGGACAGGTTCACCGAACATACCATCAAATTCAAATATTAATTCAGCGACAATGTGGTTATATACAAGGGCTGGTGAGTCGCAAACTATTACATTTTATACACCAAGTGCTTCTTGGACTGAAAGTAGTTTGACATGGAATAATCAGCCATCTCCCGTTACTCCTTATGCATTAGTAGCACAAGATGGTTCAACAGCACACTGGACAAGTGTTGATGTTACGAACATTGTTCACAAATGGAATGATGGAACTATAACAAATAATGGATTGGTAGCATTATCAGATGGTGGTGGTGCTTCAGCATCTACCGATTGGCGTTCTAAAGAGAATCTAACAAATAAACCTTATATTTTAGTTGACTTTACAGCACCATCCTCGCCACCTCCTTCACCTACAACACCTGCTCCAACAGAAACTCTTACTTCAACACCTAATCCATGTTCAACATCTACATCAAGCGTCAACCTCCACGGTGAAAAGACAGATGTTATAATAGGCGAAAATGTACTCCTGAAACTGTCTGCAATAAACATAATAGGAAATCCGATAATGCATGTTCAGGTTATTATTATTCCTCCTAATGGGTGGAGTGTTACCTCGTCGGAATTTTCGAAATCTGGAGCCGGACAATACGTGACTATGTATGATCTCAAACCAGTGGATGGAAGCAGAGATATCGAGGTAAATATAATGCCCAACCAGATTGGTGATAATTTCGAGGTAAAAGGAAGAATCATTTACTATTTTGGAGACGATCTTTCAACAAAAGAAGATTGTACGCTGAAACTTCCCATAAAAGTAAAAGAAAATTCAACAACTAACCCCTCACCTACATCCACAACTATGCCACAACCGCCAACTCCGGGACTGACTCTAACACTTTGGATTTCTATATTGATATTATTTCTCATTTGCGTCCTTTACTTTAAATACACCAAGCTTCAAGGCAGGAGATAAGTTTGGCGTATTTGAAATAACATTGTTACACCAAAACATTTTACCGTCTATAATGATACATACTGAATTGGGCGAGAATGAATGAACAATAGAATGGATTTCTTAAAAAGCATGATCCAGGACCTGAAGGACAGGAATCTGTATTCAGAGCTACCCGTGCTTGGGACTGAGCAGAAGAACCGCGTCGTTCTGAATGGAAAAGAAGTTATCATAATGTGCACTAATAATTACCTCGGGTTCGCGAACCACCCACGGCTTCGGGAGGCAGCAAAAAAAGCCATAGACACATGGGGATTCGGGACCGGCGCGGTGAGGCAGATAGCAGGCACCATGGAGATACATATCCAGCTTGAGGAGATGCTGGCAGAATACAAGTGTACCGAATCCTCCCTTGTGTTCGTCGCAGGTATCGCTGCTAACAGGGGCACCATCCAGGCATTGATGGGAGAAGAGGATGCCATCATCAGCGACGAGCTCAATCACGGGAGCATTATCGATGGAGTGAGACTCACCAAATCAAAGCGGGTGGTGTATCCTCATCTTGACATGAGCGGTTTGAAAAAAGCGCTCCTTGAGACAAAAGATGCAAGGAGAAGGCTCATTGTTACTGATGGGGTTTTCAGCATGGATGGGGATATCGCGCCGCTTGACCAGATAGTTGAACTTGCAGAGGAATTTGATGCAATTGTGATGGTGGATGACGCTCACGGTGACGGAGTTCTTGGAAAAGATGGTAGGGGCATCGTTGACCACTTTGGTCTTGAAGGGAGAGTGGATATTGATATGGGCACTCTCAGCAAGGCTTTCGGGTGCCTCGGCGGCTACATCGCAGGAAGAAAGGAACTCAAGGACTATCTTATCAACACCGCACGGAGTTTCATTTATACAACGGCTCACCCGCCATCGGTTCCGGCGGCAGCCATGGAAGCCATCAGGATGATACAGGATGAACCGCAGCACCTGCAACAACTGTGGGAGAACATGCGGTATTTCAAGAAAGGTATGACTGATCTTGGTTTTGATATCGGGCACAGCCAGACCCCAATCACTCCTGTCATGGCTGGAGAAAGCAAGGCTGCGGTGGAGCTTTCAAGACAGCTTTTCGAGGAAGGTCTCTTTGCAAAGCCCATCGTGTTCCCTCTTGTGGCGAAAGATAAAGCCCGCGTCAGGATAAACGTGACCGCGCAGCACACAGGGGATGACCTGGATGAGGCCCTTGACATCTTTGAGAGGGTCGGGAAGAGAATGAAATTGATCTAATAAAAAGAACCGAGAATAAGTACAGATTTGTTGCTGAGTATCTGCATTCGTATATACAACATCCTTGCGAGAGAAATTAATAATTCTTCCATTCGTATTTCATGATCGTGACCATAGAATTAATATTAATCCCAACCGATTAAACTATTATGAAAGATGCCATCAGGCAGACACATGTTGGAGTTGTCCTTGACCTTGAGATATCGCCGGGAGCAAAGGAGACTGCTGTGCAGGGATATAATCCATGGCGCAAACGTATCGAAGTGCGGCTGTCTGAAAGAGCGCAGAAGGGAAAAGCCAATGAACAGCTTAAAATCTTCTTATCTGATCTTTTCCATGTTAATTCCAGGGATGTCAGGATCATCACAGGTCTTGCTAACAGTAAAAAGTCGCTATTGATCATCGGCGCGCAGATGCCGGATATTCTAAAGTTATTGAAGGAAAATGAACATAAGGACTCTTGAAGATATTGAGAGGCTTGAAAAGCTTGAAAAGCTTATTCTTGAACTTCAGGTTCTGTCAGATACTGGGGCGATAATCGTTGTTGAAGGCCGCAAGGACGTAGAATCGCTTCGGTCGCTTGGCGTTAATGGAGAGATAAAATTGTCTTCCCAGAAGCCCCTGCTTGATTTCACAGAGCAGTTATCAAGGCGCGGTAAAGATATCGTTCTTTTGACGGACTGGGACAGGAAAGGCGGTATGTCCGCCCGCAAGATAATAGACTACTTCCATGCTTACAGCATCATTCCAAATACGGACATCCGCAAAAGGATCGGCTTTCTTGTGAAAAAGAGGATCAAGGATATTGAAAGTCTCAGCAGATATATCGAGAAACTCAGATATGAACTTCACGGCACAGATTAAGAAATTTAAAAACCCCCTAAAAATTTTAAAACCACAACGTTTTTAAAGGTATTCATACAATTATAGTCATATGCATGAATGAAAATAGAAACATCATTTATGCGATAATCATCCATAGAAAAGTAGTTAGATATTCATAATCACTCTGGATTTACGGCTTGAACCGTGAATCGATACACAAATGTTAATAATTTCCTGTTTGGGATCAAAAGAATGAAGGCAAGTACTAATGCATAACATATTAGTATAGGTAAAAAACGTCAGACCTAGCCTTATCCAAGATTGGAGCTATTTTCTAACTGCTAATCTGAGGGAGGGTACCATATATGCAAAATTCAGATACAACAAAATATATTATTCACGCTAAAATAAAAGCAGACGGAGTTATTGAGCGCCCTGATGTCATCGGAGCTATATTCGGACAGACAGAAGGCTTAATTGGAGCTGACCTTGACCTTCGCGAGCTGCAAAAAAGCGGCAGGATCGGAAGGCTTGAAGTCAATATCAAATCGAACATGGGAAAATCTGCAGGGACAATAGATATCCCATCAAGCCTGGACAAGGTCGAAACCGCAGTTCTTGCGGCAAGCCTTGAAACAATTGACAGGATCGGTCCATGCATAGCGAACATTGGCATTGTAAAAATAGAAGATGTCAGGTCATCCAAACGAAAGAAAGTGATAGAGCGGGCAAAGCAGATAATGTCTGAGATGTTCGATGAGTTGCTTCCTGAGAGCCAGGAGATCACTGACGAAGTAAGGCAATCTTTGAGGATCGAAGAGATCATGGCATACGGGAAGGATGGTATCCCTATGGGCCCCAATGTAGTTGATTCTGATGCCATAATCGTAGTGGAAGGCAGGGCTGATGTGCTAAACCTCCTGCGGTACGGCATTAAGAACGCCATCGCCGTTGGCGGCACCAATGTGCCCCAGCCTGTGGCAGACCTGTGCAAGAAAAAGACGGTAACGGCTTTCACGGACGGCGACAGGGGAGGAGAACTGATCATAAAAGAACTCCTTCAGGTCGCGGACATAGATTTCATTGCACGCGCGCCGGATGGAAAAGGCGTTGAAGAACTAGTCCAGAAGGAGATCCTGAAATCACTCAGGCAAAAGATACCTGTGGAACAGGCATTCGATTACTACCAGGTAAGCAAGAAGAGAAGATTTGCCATAATGGATGCAGCGCGCAAAAAGATGGGCGGAAAGGGCGGACCTGTAGTTTCCCGCGAAACTGAAATTGAACAGCCGGATGAAGAGCCTGAACAATTGATCGAGAAGATCGCTGAACCTGAAAAACAAAAACCTGTCCGTGAAACACCAGTTCGGGGGACAGTGGAAGAAGCTCCAAAAGAGGTAAAAAGAAATGTTTTCCATGAACATATATCCGAGTTGAGCGGCAGCCTCAGCGCGCGCATGCTGGATGAAAGTAATAATATCATCCACGAAGTGCCTGTACGCGACCTTGCGTCTGCCTTAAAGGACATAAATGGCGATATTGCAAGCGTTGTGTTCGACGGTGTAATAACACAGAGGATCGTGGATATCGCATCAGAGAAGGGGATCGTCAATCTGGTCGGCGCAAAGATAGGCAACCTTGTGAAGACACCCACATCCATTCATATTGAAGCCTCAACCGCACTTTAGGGCATGTGGGTAGAACCGTATCCGGATATCAGTTCCGAAAAACCCCTGTTCGTATGCATCCTTGCGAACACGGGGACAGCAAAGATACCGGGGATTTCCGCAGCAGGAAAGTCCCCGGAAATGACTGATTACACACCTGCCGCAGATGCAGAACTCGTTGATACCGGCAGCGTTTTCAGTATTTCAGAGCCTGCTATGTGTCCTTCCGGCGCTCCCACGCCAGCCGTGCTGACAAGGGCTTCAATGCTGCTCACTGGGATACCTTGTCTTTTTATCAATGCAGGTCTTAATATCAGGCCAAAGATACCGTTCATCGACCTGAATGCGCGCCCTGGCGGGGATATCAGGAAAGGTCGCGCAGTGGTTGATGCTACCGATATTTACAGGACATCAGCAGACCTTGGAAAAAAACTTTCTAAACTCTCTGACCTTGTGATTATCGGCGAGAGCGTTCCCGGCGGCACCACCACTGCGATGGCAGTAATGAGGGCGCTGGGTTATGACGGTCGCGTTTCATCAAGTTTTCCCGACAACCCTGTGGGAATCAAGGAACGCGTTGTGAACGAGGGAATGAAGGCGTCAGGAATTACGTTTGGGAGCCTGAAAAACCAGCCCATGCGCGCCGTGGAGTCACTTGGAGACCCGATGATGGCAGCGGCGGCAGGCCTTGTGGACGGTCTAAATGTCAGGACCATCCTCGCTGGCGGGACCCAGATGGTCTCGGTCCTTTGCATGATCAAAGCTCTAGGGCTGGAAAGGGATGTCTCTATAGCTACCACCTGTTATGTTGTAGATGACAGAACTGCGAATTTCAGGGAAATGACCGAATTACTTGGGATTACGGCGTTTGCGGCTGACCCGGGTTTTGGAAGTTCAAAACTGCAAGGTCTACGCATGTACGAGAAGGGAGAGGTTAAGGAAGGGGTGGGCGCTGGCGGCGCAATGTTAGCCGCTGCAATGATGGGTTTTTCGCAGTATGAATTCAGGGAGAGAACCGAAGAAGTGTACCGCAGCCTGTTCCCTATTTCATGATGTCTTTGTCGATATCAGCGACCCGTTTTTTCATTTTATTATACCACAGGTCTATATTTCCCTGCACCATGTCTTTCATCCTGCACGGGTCAATAGCGATATACTCATAAAAGTAGCCGCCTGAATTGATAGTTCTTGTTTCGCGGCGAACAAGTCCGCACCCCATTAAATTCTGCAGCGACCTGTAAGCTGTGCTTCTCTCTCTTTTCAGTAATTCTCCCAGACGTTCTGCAGTCATGGGTCCTTTTGAAACAAGTGATTTGTAAGTCTCGATGTCGATGTTCTTAAGTCCGAGGATGCACTTTGCAATATCCTCACATTTGAAGTCTCCTCTAATCATTTCAGGGATTGATCTTGGCATATTTATCACGTGTTTTGCATATTTTGTCCAAAACCTATCTATACCTTTGAGCATAAATAACTTATGAAGTATGGGCTGTGTGAAGATATGTCCGAACAAAGCCCTGAAGCTTCTTGAGTGAAGGAATCACAATAATTTTATATTACCCTTCTATCAATATTACGATATACGCTTTAGGCGTTAGGAGGAATAGTATGTCTTTAGAAACGGCAGTAATTGGGATCATTCAATTAGTCATTGCCATAATACTTGCAGTTGTGGCATTGTATATTGGTTTCTCAGTACTGGGAAAGATAACAAAAGGAATAGATGAAGAAAAGGAAATAGCTAAAGGTAACGCAGCTGTAGGTATTCTTGTGGCATCAGTATTTATCGCCATAGCCATAGTTGTTCAGTCAGGCATCGCTGGTGTTTCTTCAGGAATATCAAAAGCGCTGGCTGGAGACGTCTTTGCATTGGT
>JAHIFK010000309.1 GCA_018900975.1 Methanobacteriota archaeon | reverse complement strand
GGAGCAGGCGTGTTTGCAGCCATGATAGTTAAGAAAAGGTGAATAATATGGATGTACAGATAATATTAGGAAGCGCATCGGACATAATTGTCGCAAAGAAAGCAGTGGATGTATTGAAAGAGTTCGGAGTCGAATATAACGCTACAGTGGCTTCAGCGCACCGCACTCCGGAGCGCGTGGAACAGATAATAAAAGAGGCGCATGAAATGGGCGTGAAGGTGTTTATTGCTATAGCAGGGCTTGCTGCGCATCTGCCTGGTGTGATAGCTTCAAAGACCGTAAAGCCTGTGATAGGTGTACCAGTTGATTCGAATCTTAACGGCATGGATGCCCTTCTCTCCATAGCGCAGATGCCGCCTGGAATACCTGTCGCATGTGTTGGTATCGGAAGAGGAGATAATGCTGCGCTGCTTGCATGCGAGATCATAGGAGCATGCGATGAAAAAATGAGGGAGAAGATTCTCAGGTACAGGGTAAAGATGGCTGAGAAAGTTGAACAGGATGCTAAGGCTCTTGGACTTTAAGAGTTATCATATATAAATTATAAATTTACCAACATGAATTTTAGAGGAGATACTTCTTCAGATAGAATAGTGCAAATAATGCAGCCAGCAACAATATTCCAATAATTGAAAACTCGACTATTACATCATAGAGAAAAATCCAGGAATCCTTAAAAACAAATCCAATATATGCATAAATTGCAGCGTATAGAAACTCACCTGATGCTGTCCAGATTATGAATTTCTTTAGTGGGTATTTGCTAAAACCAGAGACATAGTTAACAGGGGCGCCAAGTCCAAGTAACAAAAAACGGGAAAGAAATACACCGAGTGCTCCATACTTATTCAAGAAAACTTTACTGGCTTCACATTTTTTATTATATGAATTATATTTACATAATTTTTCAGTGAATGTACTCTCAAAATATGACGCAGTCTTATAGGCTGCAATGTCACCTGCTAAAAATATCAGGAATATCAATATGATAACGAAAACATAATCTGTGACAGTGCCTGATAGAGACCCAGCAGAAATAATAAAAAAAGTTGCTCCAACCGGTATTCCAAATGGTGATATAAGAGCTACGAGGATAAGGATTAAATAAAAATTGGCTGTAATATCCATTTTATCCTCATATTATTTATGTTTAGATTCCACCAGACGATTTAATTTTGCTACCACATCGGTGCAGTTCAGATTGTTATCCTGACAGAGCTTTTTGAGCGGTTTTCTGCTATTTGAAAACGATTCATTAATTCCAATTTCACTATAGATGACGTCTGTTGGGATATCGCTCCGTTTTGAAATGAGATTGATGGTCATCCAGTCTTCAACGGTATTGTTATCGCTTTTGAGAAATTCTTCATGTTCTTTCCACAGTTCATACCTGTTTATTGCCCTGACAGTGAAAACGACCGTCAAAAGGAGAAAAATAATAAATAATATCGACCAGAATAAAATTTTCTTCTTTTTTTGCATTATCAAATGTTGTAAATAGCGATATAAAAAGGTTTTTATTTGCAACTGCATATAATTATATATAAAGATTTATACGGTTAGAATGATATACATTTTGAAGGTGTCGTTCGATTGAACATAAAAATGCTCCTGACAGGTTACGCCACCTATGAATCTCTTTCTTATATGTCATTCTTAGACGGTGCCCAATATACATACGATAATGACACGAACGAGCTTTACGTTGTTACCGATATGCTAACAACTAAGAGTGCGGGCATCTGGCATTTTAACTTTTCTTCAGGTGGTTATTATTCAGACTATTCAGTTACTTTTTTTCTTCCTGCAGGTTCCGAGGTCATAAGATTTGAACGATCTCATGGATTGAACTACCAGATACAGGTAATGAATGATTCATTGGTCCTGACAGTGGAGGGATACAGAATAGCTTCACCAGAGATTGAAATAGAATACAAGCAGCCTCTTGAAACGCCGGATAAAACAGAAAGCGAGTCCGGATCATGGTTGTATTTTACCATGTTGTTCATCATAACTGCAATTTCCGCAAGCGTGTTAATTATAAGATTGAAAAGAACTCACGATCTTGAGAAAAAAGAGATACCTGACACAGAATCTGGGATAGAATCTGTGATCGGACCCGGAATAGAACCTGAGATGGGATCTTTGGCAGCGCCAAAAACAAAAGAAATCACACCCACCAGTGAGATGCAAAAAGTGATCGATACTCTTTCAGATAATGAAAAAGCAATAATAAATCTCTTGTTAAGAAAAGGTGGTTCTGTCACACAGGCAGACATCAGGTATGAGACCGGGATACCTAAATCTTCACTGAGTGGTATAATAAACGTTCTTAAGAGGAAAAACATAATAAAAAAGCGTGAATACGGGAGAACGAACGTAATCGAACTATCCGACTGGTTTTTATTGAGAAAGGAGGTAAGATAAAGTTTAACGAACATCATCGTTCGTGAACGGAGTTAAACATCGTTCGGTACAAGTGGGTTATGAGGTGACTCAGATCCAGGCAGGTTTTGAGAAACCAAAATAACAAAAGAGGTAAAAATATGAGAAAAGAAATATACTATGGTCTGTCAGTAATTCTTGTACTGGCGGCAATTGGAACAGCGGCGGCAATTGATGGCGTCTCAAGCGCTGCGGTGACAAACACAGGAGGGTATGGACCAGGCTTTGTTGATGCGAACGGCGATGGCATCTGCGACAATTTTGTTGACACAAATGGTGATGGCATAAATGACAATCGCCCAATGTACAGAGGCGCTCGCATGGGTTCCGGCTTTGTTGATGCAGACGGCGATGGTATCAATGACAACATGGGCTCAGGAAGAAGCGGTGCCAGATACAGAGCCAACCAGTAAATAAAGGAGGTATTAAGGGGTAGATATCCACCCCTTGTACTCTTTAAGATTGAAACCAATGGAGAATAAAATGAAAGCAAATTCAAAGAAGATCGCAATAGTAATTTTGACGGTAATGACGATTTTTTCAGTTACAGCATTTGCCCAACCATTCGGCCAGGGAATGAACAGAATGAATTCCGGGTCAGGAACCGGACAGAGCGGTCAGGGAATGTCCCCATTCATCGAACCCTTATTCATGGGACACGGTTTTGCACTTGCAGGGGAAGAATACCATATTCTGCATGTTAATGTAATCAGGATGAAAATTGTGTCTCCGGGTTATGTTTTTTCACTACTTAAAGAATACAATACTCCTGCAGAAATAGCACAAAAAATAAGCAGCGTGGAGAGAGACACTGAAATAAATGCTCATCTGAGGTTTGCAGGCGTGCCTTATGTCCTGAACATAACGAGCTATGACAATCAATCGCTTTCAGGGGATATACTGGCACTTCCCCAACCAGGGGCTTTCCAGAAAGATCTTATCCCGGAAGTAACAGGCAATATATCACTTATAACTTCGAATTATGAAACTGAGTTACTATCTGCTGGAACACTTAACCTGGAAGGAAAGGAGTATAAAGTACTGATGACCTCTCCAATGCGCTCTGGAAAAGGTATGGGCAGATGGGTATGAATTACCTTACATACCCAATCGGCATCACATAAATGTATAAAGTAATGATCGCTATGCAAAATAAATTCATCCACAGCCCGGCCCTGGCCATCTGCGGCATCGTTACATAACCAGTCCCGAACACGATAGCATTGGGCGGAGTGGCTACGGGCAGCATGAAAGCAAGAGAAGCGGACATGGCTGTTGCCATCATTAATCCAGCCGGTTCCATGCCAAGGGCAGATGCAAGGGAAGCGGTTACTGGCAGTAGTATTGTAGCCGTGGCGGTATTTGAGGTTATTTCGGTCAGGAAGATCGTGAGGGTGACAACTGTCAGGATTATGACTATTGCAGACATGCCTTTCAGGAAAATAAGCTGATGCGCTATCCAGGCATCCAGGCCAGTTTCCGTAAAACCTTTAGCTATGGCTAATCCTCCTCCAAGCAAAAGCACAACGTCCCATGGAAGCTTAATTGCATCATTCCACTTCAGTAAGGCTTTTTCCTGTCCTGCCGGTATAAGAAACAGCAAAAAAGCCCCAAAAATGGCAATGCCTGAATCCGTGATCAAAGGCAAATATTTGCCCCAAAACGCTCTTGTGACCCAGAGAGATGCTACCAATAAAAATACGGCTAAAACTTTCTTCTCCTGTCCAGTCATATTTCCAAGTCTCTTTATCTCGTCCTCAATTCCATCTCCGAGTGCTTTTATTTTCGGCGGGTATGCGACATACACCAGATAGGCCCAGCAGATAACTAAAATAAAAACCGCAATTGGCACGCCAAAGGAAGCCCACTGCAGGAACGTGATCTCATTCCCATAGAACGTGCGGTATATGCCTGCAAATATCAGGTTGGGCGTGGTTCCGATAAGAGTGGAAACCCCGCCTATGGACGCTGCATAGGCGACAGAGAGCATAATGGCGATATTAAAATTTTTATCCTCGCCTCCCTTTGACGCCTGGAATATCACTGCTGTTGCGATGGGGATCATCATCATGGCTGTTGCGGTATTACTTATCCAGGCCGAAATGAAGGCTGTGGCGGCCATGAACCCTGCTATTGCCCGTCTCGGGCTTGTTCCGATGGTCCTCACGATATACAGGGCGATCCTGATGTGAAGTCTCCATTTCTCCATGGCAATAGCGATAAAAAATCCCCCGATCAGGAGGAATATTATCTGGTTCCCGTACTCTGCTGTGACCTTTCCGACCTCAAGCGCCCCGAGAAGAGGAAAAAGGATTATGGGCATAAGCGACGTGGCTGGTATCGGGATAGCCTCTGTCAGCCACCAGCACGCTATCCATGCAGTGCTCGCTGCTATTGATCTGGCTTCCCATGACAGTCCTTCTATTTCAGAGAGAAGGATCAGAAGAAACAGTAGTGGACCAAGCGCCAAACCTGCTTTTTGTCTGGATATATTGAACTTCATATTGTCCCCATTTTGTCTGTTCTAGCTACAAACACCTTTTCTACTGTTCTGCATTGAAATTTTCTGTATATTATATCTATCTATAAGGTATTTTTTGCTCGAATGGAATACTGGCTTTCTTAAAAGTTGCTATGTTCATATTTTGCGTAGACGTACAAACATCAAGCTGAATTATGAAAAAAAAATAAGCCCCGGGAGGGCTACTCTAATCCACAACAAAAGCCTTTATCACTATAGTCACTTCTCAACAATATAAAGTTTGGGTTTTAATATGATCTGGTTTAAATATCCATATGGAAGTCGAAATAGACACCATGAGAAAACATCCACTACCAGGAATTCAATAACAGGTAAAGGAGATTCTTGCCATTAGTACTTATGTGGTACTTTGGATGGAAGCATCATTATAAAATTCTGCCCATTAGTATTAAATCTCTGAGACAGCAACAAATCTGGGCAAATCTATCACAATATGAAGGTAATGAGGAACTATAATAATATACAGTATCTTCTAAAGACTAACCAAACTGTCCTCTATTCTTGCCCCCATTCCCTTTTTACTTTAACGTTCTTTCACTTTTTTCTTTTTGAAGCATTAAGCCAAATTATTTTAAATATTTAGCATGCGTCTGAATCCCCCCAGGATTCATTTCCCAACATCCAGACCTTCTTGCTTTACAAATCCTGAGAAGTATTTTGTATCCGGATTAACTATTTTTCGCATGGGAAAGAATATCTATTACAATGAACCATCTTCAATATGATGGAGAAGCCCGCGGATACATTTAAATGCTACCTGGTAAGCTGGGATGAGACCTACAGGCTGGCAAAAACTTTAGCACTTGAAATAAAAAAATCAGGGTTTAAGCCAGACCTTATTATAGGTATAGCAAGAGGAGGACTCGTGCCGGCGCGTGTTGTGTGTGATTTTCTTCTCCAGAAAGACCTTGCAGCTATAAAAGTTGAACACTGGGGAATCGCCGCAACACTCGGAAAAGCCGAAATAAAATTCCCTCTTCCTATAGACATTTCTGGAAAAAAGGTACTGATTGTAGATGATGTTGTAGATACTGGAGATACTTTTACTGTGACCATGGATTATGTAAAGGGAAAGAATCCTTCAGAAATTAAAAGTGCTGTGCTGCATTATAAAATCCGTTCAACCTTTGTCCCAGATTACTGGGCAGAAATGCAAGACGAATGGAAGTGGATAATATATCCATGGGCTGTTTATGAGGATCTGACAGGTTTTATTAAAAGGGTGCTAACCAAGCCTATAACGCATGGAGAGATAAGAAAAGCTCTAAAGAGCAATTTCGACATAAAAATATCGAAAAAGGACCTTCTGGAAATGTTAAATGATATGCAGGCGACAGGAGAAATCCAGAAAAAAAAACAACCGTTGTGAAAAAACCGATGACTCCCAGAATAAGGTGGTAGGAATCGATGAATGAAGCCAATGTAAACGAATAGAAATATATAAGATGAGAATCGATTCCCAAATCGTCGACCTGATAAAAATTCGCTGCCCTCTTCTTAACATACTGGCTAAATATGACCACATTGTTCCTTTAGCAGCAGGTAAAGCACTAAAAGATGTTTATTCGGAGAAAAGTTATGAAGAAATCGTCTTCCCTTCATCTCATATTGGTCTTTCGGTGAGCAGGGAAGCACATCTGAACTTATGGCCGAAAGTGCGTGAATGGGTAGTGCGGACCGAGTAAATGATTTGGTAATACCAAGGATTGGAACCATCAAAAGTTGCTAAGAATTATCCCTTCCGATCTCTCTAACAATATCGCTGGCGCTTACAATGCCAACAGGCATCTGGGGTTCGTTTAGATCCCTGCCCATTACCAGTAGCCTGTGGATGTGTTTCTTCTGCATTACATCTGCGGCCTGCTCAAGAGTCGTCTCCGGCCTGATAGCCTCCACATTAGGGGTCATTATCTCCTCGGCTGTTAGAAGCTCCCAGTTCTGTTTACCAAAGTGACGCAGCACATCACACTCGGAGACTATTCCCATTACCCCTCTCTCCGGACCTTTTACAGCAACTCCGGATACCTCTTCCCGGGCCATGATCTTAGAAATCTCCCTGATTGAGAGCGTTGGTGGGATGGTTACCACCCTCTTCGTCATCACATCCTTGAGTAACTTGACTTTCTTTTTCAAAACTTTACCTCCCAAATAACTGAATTTAGAGGTCTACGAATAAATAGCTGTCGCAGAATGATGATACCATAAGTTACTTGTATGATTAAAAATCATATACTATTAGGGAAAAGAGCCTTGAGCAAAAATAAGCGGAGGTTAGAAAGATGATAAGTGACGAATTTAGAAGATTTCAAGAGACTATGAACAGAATGTTTGAAGAACTATGGGGCGTACCAGCACCAGGCAGGCTGTTGCTACCATCAGGCGAAAGAGCAATTGAAAAATATGAAAGACCTTTTGCTAACATCAGGAAACCATTTGTCGATATGGTTGAGACAGATAAAGAAATTATAGCTACGGCAGAAATGCCTGGTCTGGAGAAAGAAGATATCAAAATCAATATCACTG
>JAHIFK010000308.1 GCA_018900975.1 Methanobacteriota archaeon | reverse complement strand
TACAAAAGCAAGTGATACCTTTATGACTATTGTTTATACTGCTAAAAAGTTAGGGGTAAGTGCTTATGACTATATCAGTGATAGAGTCAGTAAGAGTTTTAAGATGCCATCACTTGCGGAACTGATTGGAGCAAAAAAGTCTTTGACATTTGATTGTAAAGATAATTGTTAGATAATGGATAATTCATGGTTTCCAGAACATGCAGAATACGGTAAAATATTGGAATATTAGTCAGCACCACTCCTTTTGGAGGGGATACCTATTTTGATTGAACACGAAAACCGGATCAATCGTATCCGTGTGTATCTGTGTGGTCCGTGTCATCCGTGTTCTTAAGTCATTTCACCAATTTTATACTTTGACAGACTTGTCGCACAGTCCCATAGGTAAAGCCATGATAGACAATTATCGGATATTGAACTTCACACCTATCTTGAACAGCCTCTTCGTTGGCAGGTTCATGACCTTGCACCCCGTCCTCTCCCCTATCTCCTTCAATATCTCATGCATCCTGTCCTCACTCTCAACCGATAACGTGAACCAGATATTGAATTCAGCAGGTCGAAGATAGTTATGCGACACTTCATCATATCCATTTATTATCTGCGCCACTTCATCCACCCTGTCAGCAGGCGCTTTAAGCGCAACAAGCGTGCTTACGCCGCCGGTCTTCTTTGTGCTGATTATAGGACCTATGCGCCTGATCGCCTTTTCTGCCTGCAGGCGCTTTATGCGCTCTATTACTTCTTCCTCTTTTAATCCCAGCCTTTCTGCAAGCTGCAAGAATGGCCTGTGCACTAGCGGAAAATCAAGCTGTATAGAGTTCAAGATCTTCTTATCGATTTCATCCAGTGATATCTTACTGTTTGATGTACTCAATATTATCACACCTTTTTAGGCGGAACATACGTGCAGTAAGGCTCTTCATCCAGGTAATCCCCGGTTAACGCGTAAGCGCGCGCCCTGCATCCACCGCATACTGCGCGGTACTCGCACTCGCCGCATTTGCCTTTTAACATCCCAGGGTCGCGAAGGTCGTTGAAGACCTTTGACTTTTCCCAGATCATTTTAAAAGGCTTTTGCCTGATGTTACCCGCAAGCGCAGGCAGGTATCCGCAGGGATGGACATTGCCTGTACTGGAGACAAAGCAGAATCCTGAACCGCCCAGGCACCCTTTTGTCATAGCTTCCAGCCCGTGGGTCTCTCTTGTGATCTTTATGCCCTCTGCCTTTGCGCGCTGGCGCATTATCCTGAAGTAGTGCGGGGCGCAGGTGGCTTTTAACTGGATGGGTGAGTTTTTGCTCTTATCATAGAACCAGTTGAGCACTCGTTCGTACTCCTCAGCCGGAATTTCGTCGGATTCGATGTCTTCACCCCTGCCTGTTGGAACGAGCAGGAATATATGAAGCGCCGAGGCCCCCAGTTCAAGGGCAAGGTCGTAAATATTCGGGATCTGGGTAAGATTCCGTTTCGTGATCGTGGTGTTTATCTGGAAACTCAATCCTTCGTTTTTCAGGATATCGATCCCGCGAAGGGCTGACTCAAATGCTCCTATTTCTCCCCTGAAAGTATCATGGGTTTCTTTTGTCGAGCCGTCGATGCTGATACTCACGCGCTGGATGCCGACATCCTTTAACTTCTTTACAATTTCGGGTGTGAGCAGGGTTCCATTGGTGGCAAGAACGACCCGCAACCCGTGACCTGAGGCGTATTTTGCGATGTCGTAAACATCAGAGCGCAGAAGCGGTTCGCCGCCAGTAAGAATGATAATGGGTTTGTACTCTACCAGTTCGTCCACAAAATGTTTTGCCTGGGCTGTGGAGAGTTCATCCGGCGCCGGGTCTTTGATCGCAGAGGCTCTGCAGTGGATGCATGCGAGGTTGCATGCGTTGGTGAGTTCCCATGCGATAAGTCTGGGGTGTCTTATTTTATTTTCGTTCAATGGAATCACGGATTGTCCTTACGGTTAATAACCTTTATGTAATTATAGGATATGCTTTAATATTTTATGTTTCAACGTGTTTTATGCAGGAAATGATGTCATTCTGTATATGCACTTTTCACTAATACTATGTTGATTGCTTTGCGCATTTTTAGAGTCGAGGAATTTAAATACATCGCTTATATCATTTAAACAATAATCTGCCTGGCACGACCTATCTTCCTTAACATTGCGATCCCCATAAGCAGCATAAGCTGTGACCATTCCTATCTTCCGGGCAGGTTCGATATCCCTCCTCAGACTATCCCCGATATAAAGCGCCTGATCGGGTGTTATTTGAAGTTTTTCAAGTGTTTTAAAGAATATCTCAGGTGAGGGCTTTTTTGTCCCTGTCATGTCAGCGGTAACAAGCACATCGAAAAGATCGAACAGTCTGGTCTTCATGAGTCTTGACCTGGCATGATCAATGTGTGCATCGGTAACCACACCAAGAGAAAAACCCATTTTCTTTAATTGATGGAGGGTTTCCAAAACATTTGGATAGGGGTCGATGGCTTCTAATTTTTTTCTCTCATAAAGATCGCAACACTCAAGGTATACCTGTTCAGAATAAACACCTCGATCTTTCATATAGTCCATGATATTTTCCCATGCCTCGAAATTATAGACTCCCCTGAGAAAATACTTGAAAAGTTCTCGGCTGTCCTTTAATCCCAGATGTTCTACAATTGCTTCACACGCGGCGTATTTTGCTTCTATGAAATCAAAAAGGGTGTTATCCATGTCAAACAGGATACTTTTTATTTCCATATTTCCGATACTGTCGCGCATCATTTTATCTCTTTTCCCTTTGCATATATTTCCCCGATCTTTGAAAGGCTCAATTTGATATTCTTTCCTGATCTCTCAGATTCCAGGAACCCATAATTGCCAAGCGACTTGATATGGTGGCTCAGGCGCGCCCGTTCGTTTGTGTATTTCTTTGTTTCCTTCTTCATTTCCGGCTTGAGCCTTGCGATCAGTTCATCTACTGAATCAACTCCACTACCTTCCAGGACTTTC
>JAHIFK010000307.1 GCA_018900975.1 Methanobacteriota archaeon | reverse complement strand
GAAGGACAAATATGTACCCTCACTGAAAGGTCTTTCGGGACACTGAAACCACAAATACAGGTCTGTGATGTTCCTGATGGATTAACGAATTCAACTATCTTCCCGGCACATTCTGCCTGTCGTTTTCTTTCAGCAAGAGAATAGTTATAGAGATATCTGCATGTGGAAAGGGTTCTAATAGAATTGACTTCAGAATTCTTGTTTGGATATGCCCTGAACTGATATGTTTTTCTCATGCGCTATTGACATTATTTTTAGAATATATGTCGCTTATGATAGTGGGGTGAAAGTGTTTTTCCAGGGGGTACGATTCATCTGCGCCCTCAAAGGGCATAGTGTTCTCTGCCCCTTTACCCCAACGTATAACGTTATATGGGAAACTATAATTAGCCATTAAGCAATATACAAATTACTAAAAAATATCAGGGGATCAATGGAGAAAAATGGCTCAAAAAAATAACCTGAAAGTAGATGATGACATCATAAAGACTGCCAATCGGTGTAAAAAAAATTTTTCATGTCTTTCTAGTGATGAAACCGATCTTTGCAAGGTAGAAATGAACGTAGGAGAGAAGATACATTTTATCAAATGTAAAAATAAAAATACATGTAATTACAGGATACCGTTTGGATATTCTTTTGTGTGCACATGCCCTGTAAGGAAAGAACTGTATAATAAGTATAAGGTCTGACTTTTAGTATTCACTTATCATCTACTTCTGCCAGTTCATACGGGATAAAAATCAATCCAGGAGGAGTTTTAACTCCTCCTTCAGTTTTTGCAGTCGTTCCTTTAATTCGTTGTTGCTCTGAGCGCTAAGCTGATGCTCGATTTCCCTGATCCTGCCTTTCAGTTGCTCCTTTTTCAGGTCTTTTTCTATCTGGGCTTCTATAATGGAATCTTTGACGTACATTAAAGGATGATCTCGATATCCAGTTCTTCAGCCAGTTCCTTATACCTGTTGCGTATGGTGACTTCAGTGATGCCTGCGACCTCGGCGACCTCGCGCTGCGTCCTTCGGTCTCCGCACAGGATAGATGCGATGTATATGGCTGCTGCAGCCACACCAGTCGGACCTCTGCCGCTTGTGAGTTCCTTTTCCGATGCCTGCCTGAGTATCTCTACGGCTTTTGACTGCACCTCGCCGCGCAGGGTCAATCCTGAGCAGAAGCGGGGCACATAGTCGATAGGGGATGTGGGTATCAGCTTGAGACCGAGTTCCCTTGAGATGAACCTGTAAGTCCTTCCAATTTCCTTCCTGCTAACTCTTGAGACTTCTCCGATCTCATCCAGGGTGCGCGGAACATTGCACTGCCTGCATGCAGCATACAGCGCAGCTGCAGCCACGCCCTCAATGCTACGGCCCCTTATCAGGTTCTTCTCTACGGCTTTTCGGTAAACAACAGCCGCTGTCTCCCTTACGTTCCTCGATAAACCAAGAGCTGATGCCATCCTGTCCAGCTCTGAAAGAGCAAAAGCAAGATTCCTTTCAGTCGCATTGCTAACGCGGATTCTCCTCTGCCATTTTCGGAGGCGGTAAAGCTGAGCCCTGCTTTTGGAAGATATGGATTTCCCGTAAGAGTCCCTGTTCCTCCAGTCGATCATCGTTGATAGACCTTTATCGTGTATGGTATAGGTCATCGGCGCTCCAACTCTTGAGCGCTTCATCCTCTGGTCGTGGTCAAAAGCTCTCCACTCAGGTCCCTGGTCTATGAATTCATCGTCAACAACAAGACCGCATTCATTGCATACAAGCTCTGCGCGTTCATAGTCGTGCACAAGGGCATGACTCTTGCATTCAGGGCACTCAATAGTGGCTTTTTCGAACTGCCCCAGCTTCTGTTTTTCTTTCTTATTTCGTATGCCCTCTTTTATTTTCTCGCGTTCCGACTTTTCACTTACAATTTCTTTTACTTTTTCTTTCTCTATCATTCAGGGATCCTTCCTAATAAATTATTGTAAATACACTCTTTCGTTTTTCAGACCTTTTATCTCAGAGGAATTGATATCTTTGAACATTTTGATCGAAATGTATGGAGCTTTTACAGGCCCGAAAATTTCCTTGATCTTTCCTAGTTTCTTCATCCTGCTGTTCATGACTAATAGATTTTCACGAAAATCGCTATGCTCAATCGTGCTATCTGCGCGCACGATCAAAAGATTGTCCATTATATGAATTATAGCTCCCAATCGTTTCAATTTTCGACCTCTAAAAATGTAATCTATATATACCACAACAGGTATATATACCTTTCGAAAAACATTTATTTATAGGTTTTTTATCAGACTTAAAGGTTGCGAGAGTATGGCTTTACGCGCATTTTTTTCATCAAGACCAGCCCCCAATGCGACCTTATACGCCATCTCATCAGTGAGCATATCTTCTGGAGCATGAGTATCAGTATTTACGATCAGTGCTGCCCCTGTTTCCTGAGCAACACGCGCCACATGACCATTAGTGCGGTTGTGCCCACGCCTGGAAGTTATTTCAAGCGCTATTTCATTATCCCTTGCAGTTTCTGCGTCCTCTGTAGTAATAAGCCCTGGATGAGCAAGGATATCAATATCAAGCGTTACAGCAGCGTGGTTCGTACCTTCAGGAACCGGTTCAACTATTGTTTCACCGTGCACCACGATTATCTCAGCTCCAAGAAGTCTTGCCTTCGTAACAAGCTTCGGGATCTTCCCTGGAGGTACGTGCGTCAATTCAACACCCGTAAAGACCCTGATGTCATAATCATCCTCAAGAGATTTAATATTCTTCATGCATGATAATATATGCTCGATATTAGTAAAGTCAGCATGATCTGTTATCGCTATTGCCTTATACCCCTTTACAACTGCCCGGCGGACAAGCTCGCTGGGTATCAATTCGCCGTCGCTGAACGTGGAATGTGTGTGCAGGTCTATCATTTTTTTGTCCTGGTTTCATTTATCTTCAAAGCTATCTGTTTTGTTATAAGGGATTTCGGACTTTTCTTATCTACAAGCACCCTCCCCCCGGTTGACCACCATGATCTGGGATAGGATTTATTAGTTTCCACGACCGGACTCAGGTTCAATTCTCTTGCAGCTTTTTCTATCTCTCTTAAACCCGGTGATTTAACTGAAACTTTCGCGGGAAGTATCCTGCCTTCTCCCCTTGATTTCGTTGCGTCCATATACACCGGCCAGATAACAAGCTTTGTCTTATCCTTCAACATCATATCCAGATTGCCTTGTTCAACCATAATACTTTTCCAGAAACCATTGGGTGTAAAATCCTTTGGTTTTAGAATTCAAAAAACCGCAGATGATGCGCCCAGAGGCGCGACTCTGGGCGCATCATCTGCGGCTTATATTTTACGAAAATTTAAGAATCATGCTATAGGTGTCAGTTCTGAAATTCACATGAACTTAATACCCTCTGGCATCTCGCCGACCTTCTCACTGAACGCATCAGGCCAGTCCTTCTCGTTAAATCCCTTCTGGGCAAAGAACGTGCTTGCCCATCTCTCAAGTCCTATGCCTGAACAGCCGCTCCATACGTCTTTTCCAGACTGCGACTTGACATTGAATCCTCTGGGATACTTATCCCCGTTGATGCTCAGGTTCTGGAACTCAAGCCACTCGCCGTCCTTCCCGCGGTAGGGAAGCGGCGCCTCAAAATCGATGGTCCCGACATCTTTATTCCCTGCAAGCCCGGTAAGGCCTTCCTGCGCCATGAACCAGGGTGTTACCCATGCCATCCTCCATTCCAGTTCAAGGATGTCGTTAAAGATGAGCTTGTAGCATTCCTGCATTTCTTTTGAGTGGGCTGTTACCTGTTCGGGCGAGCCGATGAACACAAGTTCGATCCTGTGGAACTCATCCACCCTCTCCATGCCGTGTATGCCGCCGCTTTCGTACCTGTGCGAGGTGCCCGAGCGGTCAAATACTTTTATCGGGAAGGATTCCTCGGAAATGGTCTTACCCTGAAGGAAAGGCCAGAACGAGGGGCACTGGGCATAACACAGGGCGCCAAGAGGTTTATCTAATTTTTCAGCGATGAGGTCAACAGGCACTTCAAGAGTGACCTTATAAGTATCAATTACCTCCTCCCAGAAGGCAGGGTCTCTTGTCTTCGGGGCGCAGACGTAGTATATCTCAGGATAAACACCCTTTGCATGTCCTGAATGCATTAACACATCCCAGGGATCAACTTTGGGGAATATCATTTCTATGTACCCCAGTGGTTTGATCACTTCTTCAAGCACAATTTTCTCGAAAGTCCTGAAGATGCGCGCCATCTGGGGGCCGTGTATCCACTGACCCCGCCCTACAGACCGCCTTATCCAGCCGCGCTTTTCCGCTTCCACAGTCGGGTCGCTCTTGAATTTCATCTCTTGTTTAGGGCTTTCCCACAGCGGGTTCCAGTGCTCTGCCTTTCCTCCAAAACTTTGCGCTGCGATCTTATCCTCGATGAGTGAGATTATCCTGTCGGGGACTTTATTTTCAAGTTCTGATTCCCCGACGTCAAGAGAGAGAGTGATCATGCCATTATCGAATTCAAGCGATCTTACATGCGGTATTTTTTTAGATTTCAGATCCTCTTTGGCTGGCATAGAAACAATGTATTCTTCTACCTCAGCGCCTCTTACCCCTATCCTGAACGTCTTTCCAAGCACGCCTGCTAGCGGCTTTCGCAACCGGATAAAGGCATCGTGTGCTCGCAAGTACCTGTCTGATTCGATATCGAAGGATACGCCGCTATCTGTTATGTCCCACCTGATGATCTTCGCGCCCCTTCCTGCAGGGACGCCCTTTTGCAGGAGGGTCGTTTTTGCTTCTTCAACGAATTTCTCAATATCTGCGCGTGCAGCTGCGGCGTGGGCGCTTGTTTTGAAAGTGCCTTTGAGGTGAAAGTAAGGTTCTGTCATAGCTTATCCTGTTCTTTATTAATAACATATTGAAATGATACCATATTCTCTATTTTTTACTTCATGTATGATTCCTTTATATTTATTCTTTCTTTTTAACGAATATGAATTTAAAAACCG
>JAHIFK010000306.1 GCA_018900975.1 Methanobacteriota archaeon | reverse complement strand
AGCAGAGCGTCCCGGAATATTGCCTAACTCGGCGTAAAAATCTGCAAATTCCAGTACTGCCATGGGTAATAATAGCAAAAATCTGGAAAATAGGTGTATATAAAAAAAATAAAATGAAACGTACCGTTATATTTCCAGTTTGTATATTACGTTATAATCCAAATTCTTCCAGAAATCCCCTTATATTGTATGATGAACATAGTTCGTAACAGTCTAAGAGGGAATCCATTTTGAGAAATGATGAAAAAAGAATATTCACTTTAAATAGTATTCGATATAAGAATACTTCAATCAACATCATAGAGAATGTTTATGAACCTTCGGAAGATTCTTTTCTTCTTGCAGATGCAGCGCTGTCTGAAATAAAAGGATTCGAACGCATACTGGAAGTAGGATGTGGAAGCGGGATAATATCCGCGGTCATTAAAGCAAATACAAAAGCAAGCATTATAGGAATAGATATTAACCCTCATGCTGCAAAATGTACAAGAGAGAACAGGGTTGATGTAATTAGAGGAGATTTATTAAGCTGCATTAAAGGACGGTTTGATTTAATTATCTTCAATCCCCCATACCTTCCAACAAAAGATGAAGAAATAGAAAATGGCTGGCTTAATTATGCCCTTGACGGTGGGTACGATGGCCGAAAGGTGATATACAGATTTCTCGAAGATGCAGGCAGATGTCTTATCGAGAGTGGAAAGATTTTGATGCTTGTTTCATCGCTTAGTGGGATCGATGAAATCAGATCAAGGATGGTTTCCCTGGGCTACGTCGTAGAAGATAATCTGCATGAAAACTATATGTTTGAACAACTAACTGTTCTTTCAGCTTCAAAGAAGTGATATAAAGCTGTTTCTATATTATACATCGATCTCTGCGAATCTGTCTATATCAGTTCTATGTCCCCAGATATCCCCTACCATTAATTTTATACTTTTCATTTTTAAGAATGCTTTTGTCGTGTTTGAAATCGTTTTCTGGTATGAAGTCGGCAACTGTATCCGTTTCAATTTAGTACTTTTTTTCACGAGTTCGAATATGTTTTTTTCAGAGGGTCTGAAACAAAAATGCACATTTTCTTCATCAGTGTCAAAATCTTTCAGGTCTTCTTCAGAGCCAATAATTCTGAAAACAACTTTCATAATAAAGTACTTGGTAATACTACTATTTATATTTTTTTAATTTTTGTTGATTACACGGAAAAGAACAAAGGGAAAATTCTTATAATAATCGATGGTTTATTAGCCTGCATTTGAACTATGTGACATAACGATGATATAACGTTGAGAAAATCAAAAAGTCCAGGATTTTACACAAATGAAACCAAAAGTTCTTGTACTGACAGGCTACGGCATAAATTGCGATATTGAGACACAGCACGCTTTTGATCTTGCGGGCGCTCAAGCGGAAAGGATACATCTCACCGATCTTCTTAATGGTAAAGAAAAACTCGCTGATTTCCAGATCCTTGCGCTTCCTGGTGGTTTCTCCTTTGGGGATGACATAGCTTCAGGCAAGGTGCTGGCTAACATGATAAGGTATAACCTGGGAGATCAGTTACAGGAATTCATAGAGGATGAAAAATTGATAATAGGCATCTGCAACGGCTTCCAGGCAATGGTAAAGATGGGGCTGATCCCTGCTTTTGACGGCGATTATTCCAGGCAGGATGTAACTCTCACTTTCAATGATTCAGGCAGGTTCGAGAACAGGTGGGTTCACTTGAAGACCAATACTATCTCAAAATGCGTATTCACCAGAGGGATCGAAAGCATCTACCTTCCGGTGCGCCACGGCGAAGGGAAGTTCGTGGTCAAAGATCCGCAGGTGCTCGAAAAGCTTAGAAAGAACCATCATATCGTATTCCGGTACGTTGATACGGATGGAAATCCAGCAGGATATCCGCATAACCCCAACGGCTCTGTTGATAACATAGCCGCAATATGTGATGATACTGGCAGAATATTCGGAATGATGCCTCACCCGGAAGCCTTTATGCACAGGACGAACCACCCGGCATGGACGCGTGAGGAACTTCCTGAGGAAGGGGCAGGCATGGCGATATTCAGGAATGCAGTTGAATATGTAATTGAGAGTATGTAGATATCATCATTTTTAGAGTATTAATAAAGTATCTTCTTTCTATTATCGATCGCAAATACACTCTGCTGCAATTCATTTTTTTTCAGGGCAACGCCATCTTCAAGAGACTTCAAATGCTTTTTTGACACATCGATCTCTTTTTCAAAGGAAGCCAGGTTATCCTGCAGCGCCGTGATAGTGCTGCTTAAGTTAATATATTCCATTACAATGTCCATTCCTGCGATCTCATCTTTTTTAGAACTGATATTATCTATAATTGTGTGATATTCTTTATTTAAAACCCGGATATTTGCCCCTGCATTCATTATCTGTTCCAGTATCTTTCCACGTTTTTCCGGATTAAAAGCTACAGTATCCTTTCTGATGATTTCCTCGAATTCGATACAGAACTCAGGGCAGACAGATTTCGGGTTTGTTAAACATAATAAAAGCTCACTTTTGATAGCAGGCGACAGTTCATATTTTCTCTCTTCGCTCAAAAGTTTTATCCTTAAAAAGGTTTTATTCAAAGGCAAAAAAAGCCCATTGATCTCTGATTCCACTTTTTTGGCTTTATTTTCAAGTTCAACAAGTTCATTCTTGCTGTTCGTATATTGTTTCCATTTTTCGCTATTTGTAAGCCGCGCCAGGTTATCATTATTCAAATCGATATTCTTTTTGAAATTAGATATCTTTTCTTCGAGTTCATTTATTATTTTTTTCTCTGCGTCAATTCTGGAACAAGTATTTTTTATATCGAGTATTGCCTTTTCAGCATTATCAAAAGCCTCAAGCACTTTTCTGTTGGAATTTATAGGTTCAACGAGCTGGTTAAGGAGCCTTCCAAGCCCATTCACATCAGCAATAACCTTTTTTGAATCTTCAAAAAACACCATTTTGGAATATTGATAACTTTTCATCATGTTCTCAAGACACATTGTAAGCGTCTGCATACCGTTCTCATGGAACTCGACCACGGTCTTTAAGTCCGTTGTTTTAGGGATATTGATATTATTCATTAGCAGTCTGACCTGCTTTAACATGTTTTCCCTGTTGCTTATTGCTATTTTTACCAGTTTTAGATGAAATCTACCTTCGGGTTCTGCTTTTTCAAGTTCAGATGCGCTTTTACTGATCCCGTCAAGCGCTTCCCCGATGTCCGAATATACGGACTCTGCATGCCTGCCTCCAGATAATCTGTCTTCGCTTGAAGTAAGCCATGCATGAAGCTCTTCAAACTTTATTTCGATCGGATCCTGTACTTTTTTCCCGAAGAGTTTCTCAATCCAGTTCACGCTATATCTTTCATTTCACCACTGAAATAACTATCGTATGAGGTCATATCAAAGTGACCATGTCCGCTCAGGTTAAAGAGTATGGTCTTTTTCTCGCCGCTCTTTTTACACTCAAGCGCTTTATTTGAAACAACAGTATCAATAAATAGTTGCATCGTCATTAAACATACCCACATGAAGCTCGTAATCCAGATATCTGATGTAAAAGGAGTTGTCAACGCTCCGCCATCGAAAAGTTATACACACAGGGCTATAGCGATAGCTGCGCTCTCAAAAAAAGCGACTGTTAATAATCCTCTTATTTCAGCAGACACAAAAGCCACGATAAGAGCCTCTGAGGCTTTCGGGGCAAGCATTGAACAAAAGAAAGACTCACTTGTTATCAAAGGGTTTGACGGGAAACTGAAGACCCCGGATAATGTGATCGATGTCGCCAATTCAGGCACAACGCTGCGCATAATGACAGCGGTCGCTTCACTTGCAGAAGGGGCAACAGTTCTCACAGGCGACGCAAGCATAAGGAGCCGACCCAATACACCGCTTCTTAACGCGCTCAATGACCTTGGAGCTGAGACCTTCTCCACGCGCAACAACGGCATGGCGCCAATAGTTGTGCGGGGAAAGATGAGAGGAGGACGCGTATATATCGATGGTTCGATAAGTTCACAATTCATTTCTGCGCTGCTCATTGCCGCCCCTTTTGCTAAGAATGAGACAAGATTGATGATAAAAGGGGAGATGAAATCCCGACCTTACGTGAACATAACAATAGACATGCTCAAAGATGCAGGAGCAAAAATTATCGTAGATGGGCCCAACGCTTTTACCATTCCGCCCGAACAAGAATATAATCTGAGAAATTATAACGTTCCGGGGGATTTCTCCTCTGCATCATATATGATGGCAGCAGGCGCGCTGTGCGGCGACGTTACAATAAAGAACATGTACCCCACTGAACAGGGTGACTCTGCCCTTATCGATATCCTGGGAAAAATGGGTGCGCAGATAAAATGGGATGAGAAAAAAGGAGAGGTAAAGGTGAGCAGGAGCGAGCTTATGGGCATTACTGTGGATGTCGGAAAGACGCCTGACCTTGTTCCAACGCTTGCAGTGCTTGGCGCCGCAGCAAAAGGTACAATGATCATTGAGAACGCAGAACATGTTAGATTTAAGGAAACAGACAGGCTCCATGCAATGACAGTGGAACTGAAAAAAATGGGTGTTGACATAAATGAGGGAAAAGACAGGTTAATAATCAAAGGCGGTGGACTGAAAGGGGCACAGGTGCACGGCTGGGACGACCACAGGATAGTTATGTCGCTTGCTGTTGCAGGGATGGTCGCAGGAGGGACGACTATAGATACAGTGGAATCTGTCGGCATTTCGTATCCAGGATTCTTTGAGGACTTAAAAAAGATAGGCGCGGGCGTTTCTGAAGCCCAATAATGATCAATATGGATGAAAAGGACCTTTACATATCTGCAAATTCCGGGATCGTGTGGCTGAAGGACCGAGACATAACAGAAATAAGAGACCTGTCCCGTTCTATCCAGGCATTATCAATATGGAATGAGAAAACGATCCATCTTATGGGAATATTGCTCACAAGAAAAAAAGGCTTATTCTGGGAAACTGATAAGCCTCTTCTTGATACTTCAAGAGCATGCAGCGCACTGGCAGGCTGCGGGATAATAGCGGATGAGCAGCTTGACTGGATCCTTGGAAAGCAAAAGGATGGAAACTGGAGCAACAGCGAGATAGAGACATCATACGCCCTTATCGCGCTGGGGGATGCGGGAATAAAGAACGAACCTGGATGTGAATGGCTGGTCAGCAATTACGGGAAAAAATGGGAACATATCGGAACTACCTCACTTATTATTACTGCCCTCATAAAACAAAATAAGGAAAAATACATAGATTTCATAAAAGACCGCGCAGGCTGGATAATCTCAAAAAGGGAATCAGGGGGATGGACTTATACTGCAACGAGCAATCTTGCGATCCAGGCATTGATACTGTCTGATGAAAAGGATATTGTTCCTTCGATCCCGTGGCTTCAGGGAAGGCAGGAAAATGGGAACTGGGGCGATATAATCTCAACCTCGCTTTCGTTGATCTCTTTGAAGATGTATCTTGACAGTAATTAAAAGGTAAGGGGGGAGGTAGTAACCTGAATTGGTTACGTTTGTGGTTATATTGGGTTAGTGGTGGTGGTTAAAATAGTTGCCGCCCGCCTTACAAACAATACTATGACTGCACAACTCAATTATAATGATTGCTACGATTAATGCTACGAAAAAGTAATATTACAATTTTATACCACAAATCTATATCATGAACGGTATAATCACACTCATAGAAATAGACAACTATATATAATACATAATACTTATGTTGTATTGGATGGATAATTATCATTATAATAATAAGGCAAAAACGGTACTTATGACAAAAATACTCGTGGTAGAAGATAATCCCATCAATATGGAACTGGTAATAGAGCTACTCTCAACTAAGGGTTTTACTGTCCATACAGCGATTGACGGGGAAGAAGCCATAAGAAAAATAGATAAAGAGGTCTATGACCTGATCATAATGGATATCGAACTTCCCGGGAAAGATGGAGTGGAAGTGACAAAAATAATTAAAGCAAAATATAAACATATACCTGTAATCGCCCTGACTTCATATGCAATGAAAGGGGATAAAGAACGATTTCTTTCGGCAGGGTTTGATGATTATATCGCAAAACCCCTGGATATATCCGAATTTCATAAGAAAATTTGGAAATACTGTAAATCTGCGCAATAAATTGGAAAAACATCTGTGCTTTTTCTGAAAACCGGGTTTATTTTTAAAGGCTTTTCAGCATCTTCAGGCTCTCAGATCCTTCCTCCACAGTCCTTGCTTCTGTAACGACCCTTCCTTTATACCCATCTAATTTACTTATTACCTTTTTCCAGTTTATGGTTCCCTTTCCGAGTGAAAGATGCTCATCGCTCCTTCCCTTGTTGTCGTGAAGGTGAACGTGAATTACCTGGCTTAAGTCCTCGAGGAACTCATCTACCAATCCGTTGGTGTTTGCGTGTCCGATATCCAGCGTGAGCCCGACATTTTTGCGCTCAAGCGACTCTATCATACCCAGGATCTCACCAGGCTGCCTGCCCAGGATGAACGCCATGTTAACCATGTTCTCAACACCTATCCTGATGCCTCGCTCGTCCGCAAAGTCGCATATCGCCCTCAGTCCCTCGATATTCTGCCTCCATGCCATTTCAGGAAGCTGCATACCAAGAGGCGAGAGATGGCCTGGATGGACAACAGCCAGTTCCACAAAATCCGAGGCCCTCTCAAGGCATTTAGTCATCTGCCTGATAGTTTCATTCCATATCGGGTGGTTGAGGCTTGCAAGATTGAGGTCTGAGAACGGAAGGTGCAGCGTGAGTGTAAGGTTCGTGGTCTCGATAATGTTCTGTATCTGGGATAGTGTGGAATCGTTCAACTGCTGTTTACCTTCGCTCACTACCTCCCAGCCTGTAAAACCCAGGTCTTCGAGGTCGTAAGCCCAGTCAAAAGGGTTGTTCACAAGTGCAAGGGATGAGAAACTTACTTCCACGAGGCGCTTATTTACTCTCATATTATAAGGAATGTTTGCAAATCTTTAATAGGACTTCCAACGATTTGAAAGCCCTATGAGACTGGTGATGAAATTCGGCGGGACTTCCGTCGGCGACGGAAAACGCATAAAGCACGTAGCAGAGCTTGCTAAAGAACACAGGGACAGCGGTAACGAGGTAGTGCTTGTGACATCAGCCTTGAACGGTGTCACGGACGCGCTCATGAAAAATGCAAAGGAAGCTTCTGAGACCGGAAAAACCTCGATCATAAAGGAATTCATCGCAGACCTGACAAAACAACACCATCAGGCTGCGCATGAAGCGATCACGGGCAATAAGGCTAACAGGATCGTAGAGGTCGTAACAAAAGAGCTTGACTCGCGCATCGAGGAACTAGAGAAAGCCCTTATCGGTATATGCTACCTTGGCGAGCTTACGTTGAGGTCTATTGATTATATTTCATCTTATGGCGAGCGGCTGACCGCTCCCATCATTTGCGGTTCGCTCAACTCACTCGGGATAAAGTCCAGGTCATTT
>JAHIFK010000305.1 GCA_018900975.1 Methanobacteriota archaeon | reverse complement strand
TTCACAGATCATGAATGGCAAGATGCTCGTGGCTGTGCTCATAGTCCCCATGCAGGCGCTCCTGTGGCTGGCTCTTGTGGGCATAAACCGTATCGCGGTGCATAATATCCCTGGCATACTGCTTGTAGCGACCGTGACAGCTGTTGTTATAGTCATTCTAGGCGCCATTATTGCAGTAAAATACAGGGACAGGACGATCTCACAATATTTATATTCACTGATCCTTATTTTCTTATTCCTGGGCGCATACCTGTTCGCTGATTCACCCTTTAACCTTGTAACAAGGCTTTCATCAGGCGCGGCAGGGGGCGCAGAGGCGCTTGCCGGCTGCGCGGCGTATATGGTCGCGGCTGTACCACTGTATATTTATGCCGGCAGGATGAGGGGATAATGCGGGATGCTACAAACGGAGGTAAAATCGTGGTATCTCCGTCATCTTTTCCAATGTGAACAGGGAAAAAAGTGAACGCCTAAGAGAGGGTGACGTTCACTGCATGGTCCACGATGTGCAGGTAGTTAATGTTCGGGGGCATAATGGAATAGGAAAGGGTATAGGTTGAATTGGTCGCGTTAAAACCGTCCCATTTATCGCTCGTCTTTGTTCCTGAATATATAGAGAAGGTTCCGGTGGGGCTTACCAGTTTCATATAATGCTGCATGACCACATTGATGGGGACCGTTTCACCATCATTTTTTATGTATGTCTTATTATAGAGCGGAGGGGTTTCATTCTCCCATGTCACTGAGAGGTCATTTGTATTATATTTTGAATTTACGCTTGCATTTAATAGATCAACAGTAGCCGTATCAGCCGTGGTGATAAGTGCCAGTTTATTTGCGAACCATGATTCGTTGGCACCGCCATTGTTATAATTTACATACACAACGACACCCTCTTCCCCGACTCCTGTTGCTTTCTTGATCTGGATCGAAAAAATCTCTGAATCCGATTCTGGAGCCCTTAGCATCATATTGAGATTACTACCAACCCCAGTCAGGTTGAACTTGAACTGCGTAAGAGGTGTACTGTTCGTGGTATCCAGCCCGAAAACTTCGATCGGAACTTTCAGTTCCACAGGACCTTCCGAAGGTTTCGAATTAAATGACACCACAACTTCCTTAGTAACATCATTCGTCAGAGGGACTGCATCCGTCCGTTCCTCAATATACCTCCCCCACGCTTTATAGTTATCAGACTTTAACCTGATCTTTATCTGTTTTCCATATATAGGGTTCATGAGGAAATTCGATGACAGGTCAGGATAAATTATCTTCTTTTCTTCTCCGGAACGCGCCATGACGGAAATCGTACCCTTCCCTCCAACGGACGCCGAATTATCCAGTCTTATTACAGGAAATGTAAGAGTCTCGCCATTAAAATAGAACTCAGGAGGTGATAACATCACGCTCTCACCATTTGGATAAACCCTGAACATCCCTCCGTTTTCATATATCAGCCTGTTTTCGCCAAGTTTATATTCTATCAAACCGAGTGTTTTGTTGAAAATCGTAATGGAATACCCGGTCTGATTGGTAACAGTTATATTCAGGTAATTATCGCTGTAATTTCTTACATACATGGTGCCGCCATTCAAATTTATACGCGTTAACTGTGATGGTGACGAACCCAGAGCCACCGAACTGATCCTTCCGTCCAGCATGGTGAGCGCCTGTATCTGGCTCTCAATGAATGCTGTATCCTGGATATTGGATTGTATGGGATATGCGATCACGACCAGTACCCCCACAGCGACAAGAACGATAGCGAGTATTAAAGAGTATCCAATGGTCTCTGATACCCCTTCTTCAGAATATATCAATTTAATTTCATGATCTTTCATATTATTCCTCCAGCATTTTTATTATTATCTGGGAATGGTCAACGTTAACCATATCCGTTGTAAAATTTGTTGTTACTGTAGTTCCCGCATCGTCTATAACCGGGTCAGTCGCGCCGATACGGACAAGGTATTCCTTCCATCCTTTGTAGTAACTGCTGTTCACTTTTATAGACACCGTACCATTTTCTGCCGGGATAGAGTAAAGGGTAGAGGATAATATCTTTGAATGGATCCTTATACCCCCTTCTCCTGCGATCCAGTAATCTCCCAGGAGTTCCAGCATAGGAATGGTAGTCAGGTTTCCGGTAGAGAACCTGGGTTTTGATACGATAGTCACCTCGTCTCCCGGGTGTTTGATCCATATCCCCCCGTTCTCATAAGCTATTACTCTATCCTCGAATCTGTACTCTATCGAACCAACCGCAAATGAATAGTCGTTGATAGTGATCGTGCTATCATGCGCCACCAGCATCGCCCCGCCCATTATTTTCAGTTCAGTGTTCCGTATCGGAGCCCTGTCAAACCCGATTTTCTCGAGGTTCCCTGATAAAAGAGTGAAAGCTTTCTCCATCTCAAGAAAATGTGCGTTCTTTTCTGCTTTTTCGAGCATCGGCGCGCCTGCAAAATAGACTATGGATGTCGAGATTATTACGATAGCAAGGGTCTGGATGAACCCGACTGCCTCGGAAACTGCGATCTCGGATTTGATGAATTTTTTCATATGCCCCCTATGATTTTGCTTTAAAGGTAACTGTCCTTGTGGTACCATCGTCCAGCAGGAACTCGATTGTGAAGTCTCTGCCGCTTATATCGACGTCAAAAGTCAAATCAACGGATTTGAACGCGCTCTCGGTTGTGTATGGCGTGGTCAAAGTCAGTTGTGTTCCTGAGGCGCTGCTCCCACTCCATTTGACATTATTATCTATTTTGACTTCTAATATCCTATCTGAAGTTAAATTTGAAATCCAGGTGACAGTGATCTTCTTTATTTTCGGGATAACGCTGTCTGAAGAAACATTATCCTTGATATTGATGTTCTTAAGGCTCTTGCCAGGAGTCGTGTTACCGCTAGTATCGATTTCTAGCTGGCTTTCCTGCCCTGGAAGTGATACATTAAGCGGTCCAACAATAAGCGAGATCCCTGTTTTTCCGCTCCGGTCAAACACAGTAACATTATATGTATATGTGTAATTCATTCCCCCCACATATTTGTTGGAGCCCAAAGTCCGCGTTTCCTGAGGATCGATACTATAAACCACGTATGGATATATTGAAATATTTTCCACGTATTTATACAGGGTACCATCGGGGCTGCGCCTGACATTTATAGTCAGGTTATCTATACCTGAATCGCCAATATCAAAGGCGCGATACGTTACGGTTATAGGAGAGCCTGGCGCAAGAAGAGTGGTTCCTGCCGGATAAATAATTTCGGCTGTCGGATCAGCCGCATCCGTTATGTTTATCACTTCAAAAGACCAGTTTGCAGGGATGGCATACAATGGCGTGGCATTCTTGTCTTTCACAGTGAGGTTGGCATAATGCCATTTTGCTTCCATGTCCTGCGATGGCGTGTAGGTTACCGTGTACAGTTTTGGGTTTCCCGTAATTGAGATGTTGGCAGTCCGGTTTACACCGTCTACTATTAACATGATCGATGAGTTATCAACGGCAACGTCATCGCTTATCTGTGCCTGGATTACCGGTCTCTTGAAATCTGTGGAAATCCCATTAGGCGGGGATATCACTGATATTACCGGAGGATCTGAGTACGGATTTGATATTGTAAAATTACGTGATGCAGGCGTTGCATGTCCTGCCGCGTCATAAGCCACTGCTGTAACCGTATAGCTACCATCCAGGTCTCCCTTTGTGTCCCAGACCCAGTACCATGGGGGACCTGCTGTGTATCTGTAAATACCATTCACGAAAAACTTAACGCGCGCTACGCCATTTTCATCATAGGGGGTGGTGTTGATATAAGTCTTATTTTTTATCGTA
The DNA here is from genome assembly GCA_018900975.1 of Methanobacteriota archaeon. Classification (GTDB taxonomy): domain Archaea; phylum Halobacteriota; class Methanosarcinia; order Methanosarcinales; family Methanoperedenaceae; genus Methanoperedens. The sequence continues at coordinate 4,407 of JAHIFK010000305.1, read as the reverse complement.
GCGCCTTCAGCCGGTGAGTCAATAGAGATCGTGGGCGCATAGAAATCAGCAGAGGGCACCACTCCTCCGTCTCCAAAATAAATTTTACTGCTATTCGAATCATACTCAATTGTGTGTTTTTCATCATTACTGTACATAGTGCTGTTTTCAGCCAGGCTCATATCAGTGTTGACAGGAACCTCAACACGGATATATGGTGAAGAAGTGGATTCAAGAATTATCTTTCCGGTCGTCAGCGTGACCCTGTAAGCGCTATCAGCGATACTGACCGGTATCTGGAATTCTGATGTTATGATGGTATGTGAGCCCGCCCTCTGGCTGGCTCTTGCCTCTACTGTCAGGTCAGACATCTGTTTAGCTATGCCGTTCCCGATCGTAAGGAGTTCTTCTTCCATCAGGACCTTACTCTCCCTCTGGCTCATGTCGTGGAATGAATAGTATATCATCCCGAGAAAGATCACTGATATGGCAAACAGCAGGATAGTCTCTACGGCTACGGTAACCCCGGAATCATCGGACAGGAATTTCTTTAGTATCATAATTTCACCTCATGAGTTTATAATGAAAGTGTCAGTGTACCTGACTTTACCATCGTAATATTTTATTGTGACATTGATGTTTTTCGCTGCGATAGTGGTGACCAGCGACCGTCTCATGGAAGCGGCGAAGAAGTTATCAAAGATCAAACGTTCTCCACCTTCGCGCATGGTTTGATCGTGACCGGCAAGATATGAAACAAGCCCGTTTTCATAGGGTGCCTCAATATACATTAACTGGGCATCTTTGAACGTGTCGAGTGTTATGTCTGCATCAATATAGACCGGTGTACCGGTCGCATTTGTCGCAATACCGAGTATGTTGGCTGCAGGATTCACCTGACTTTCGTTCCTGCGCAGGGAAAATGCAGGTGTTGTGCTTTGTCGGGTCATATTTCCCAGCATCCCGCTTTTATTGTGGGACTGCGTAAGCGGATTGTAAGGGGTTCCCGGGTCTGCCAGTCCTGCGAGTGAGACAGGAGGTGACATGTTGAATGAGTATGATGTATTGAAACGTGTAACATTATCTATGAGTTTAATATAAGTCATATTTTTCAAATGAATCTTATTGCTTGCGTTTACAGACCTGTTGATCCCGATAAATCCATACCAGGGTTTTCTTGAACCAGCCCATTTCTCTACTGCATTATCCATGGTATGAGTTCCTGCGCACTGCACATGAAGAACCCCGCCGTTTGCCACCCAGGCTTCAATTGCAATTATAGTATTTTTTCTGGACGATGGAGTGTCCATATCTTCATGTGGAATAGTAAGTATATCATAATTCGTGAGATTTCCGTTCTGGATCTGATTGTCGCTGAGTCCTGTGTAAGGCACTTCTCCATCAGCATAGTATTTCTCCATCACACTATCACTTTCGGGAAATATCGCGATCTTTGGCTGGACGACCATCTCAATACCCTGTTCATAATAGAAGGGCTCAATCAGTTCATGAACAATAATGCTCTTGTTATTAGACTCATTCAGTATCAAATCTCTATTCCCGCCTACGAGTTTGCTCACATCTATCAGGAACGGACCGCCTGAGTAATTCCTGTACGACGAGTTTAATAAAGTGGACGCGTTTCTTGTGTTCATGGTACTTGAAAAGTTAGTAACAGAACTGTTGACTGGATTCTGCAGGATTGTCCAGACAGGAATCGATGTACCGTTCAGCTTCCCTGAAGGTCCTGAACCATCCACTATCTTGTAGATAAGCCCGTAAACTCTCATTAACCGGCTCTGGTTCGTGGTCTGGTTCTCATCCATAGGTATGACAAGCGACCCCTCAGGGAATGTGTGGTTCTTCCACTCGACGTGATACTTGTTCACCGTCAAATTTGAAGTCGTTTCATTGAGTGACATATTATTTATTATGACCTCAACTGACGCGCCCCTTGCCGAGTATATCTTTTTGATAGTGTCATTATATGATTGCATATATTTATAAAAATATTCTGACACCTGTGTCTGATTGGTAGAATTTAATAAAGTGGCATATTTGGCGGCTTTAATTACCTCAGCCTCGGTTATCAGTCTGAAATCCCTGATCTCCTGTTTTGATTCCTCAAGCCCGGTTGACTGGAGATTGGCAGAGAATATCATGCTATTGAGTATCGTAGTGAAACTCACCACTTCGATGATGATCATAAACACTGTAAGCAGCATGAGCTGCCCTTTTTCGTCCCTTATTACATCCGCCATAGCGTCATCCTCACTACCACGATATTGTAAAATTTTGTGCTATTTGAATCCATATTAGGTATACTATCTATCAAACTTTGAGCGGCACCCTCCATTTCTTCATCATGCAGTACTATCTTCCTGGACACTATAACAGCGTTGTCAGATGGTCTTCCGTTCCATAAGATCGCTCTTGATTCAGCGCCTGAAAGCGTGCTGTAATAAACCTCAACATTATAAGCTATCCCGGCAGCCCCCAGCACTTCCTTAAAGCGGTTCGCAGTTACATTGGTAGGACCGCCCAGGGGACGGACGGCAGCCTGCCCATCGAATTGCCCTCCTGTCCATCCCAGAATAGCCTGCTTGAGCTGTGATGGCTCAGTATCAGAAGGAGTGTAATCAAGAACCGTGAGCAGGTCCTGCCCCCGCATCTCAAGTTCCTTTTCCACATGCATGTGCGAGGCAGAAGCCGTGTTAGGAGTAAGAGGCGCAGCTTTTAGCACAAAGATCACCACCACTATCAATAACATTGCTGAAGCTATTGCTTCCATCGTATAGAGTTGAGCCCTGTCGTTGCGTATCATAGCCATACCCTCACATCAAGTAATAATATCTGCGAATCCTGGGAAAGATATACTACCCGCGTTATCTTTCCGACATTTGCATAATCGTCAGGCAGTGCCCCTGCATTCAGGACGGTTTTCCCGAGATTCTTGTATAAAGTATTGTTAATGTGGCGTAAAGAGACATTTATGTTGTAATTTATATTCGTGGTCGAAAGACCAAGCTGGATCAACATATCATTATACTGCGAAGGGTTGTTCAGGGAGCTGTTAAGCCATTTCGCCTTATCCAGATCAATGACATTCGGATTCGATTCACTTATAGCAAGCCCGCTTGAGCTTTCCGCAAGTACCGTGCTGGCTCTTTCTGCCATAGGTACAACCTCTCCTGCGTTGAACTGGAATGGAAGAAGCAGACCGGTTAAAAGGTTATACATAAATAAAAAAGAAAAAATAAATATAGTGATACCAATGATGTAATCCAGACTTACCTGTCCACGGTCATTTCCCGGTTTCCAAATCATCATAATAATTATAATAGTACAGGTTGAACCTATATTAAGATTGCGACAATTCAGGGTATTTTACCAAAAAATATATTACTATCTAATATAATATAACAGGAATAATCATGAGATTACCTGCTGGCAGACCAGCCCTTATACTGATTTCCATCATCGTCATTCTTGCGGCATTGATAACTTCTGTGCTGTGGATACTGTTTTTCAGCGATATGTCGCCTGACCCGCAGCTTTCGCGGAGCGTACAGGATGAATACTCTGTTCCAGTCAATTTGAAGATAGTCAATATTTCAGGGAAGAACGCTGCTTATATAATCCCGGACAGGGTCAGGTGGGGTTCAGGTCATAAGAAACTGCTTTATAACCTCTCAAATCCGAAGGAGGTTACCCTTGCTTTTGTTGAGATCCTGGCAAATAATGATGCAGAGGCGCTTGAGTTCATAATGTCGCAATCAACCAGGGACTACTGGGCAAGCAAGGGATATAGCAATGTGCAGGCACTTGATACTTATCAATCAATGTATATGAATATGAAAGAACCATATATATTCAATCTCAGCCCCGGAGAGGATGATCCTTCAGAGGGTATGGTGTCAGTGTCGTTGATCAGGGATTCCGGAGATTTACATTTTGAATTAAATGCAGGACTCGACGGCACCTGGAAGATATAATGCCGTTATGATTATTATGATATTCTTAAATAAGTATTAAATAGTTAGATATCAATATATTACCAGAGACTGAAATAAGGTAATTAATTACATGATCTTTGGAAAAAAGAAACGATTGCCTGATACCAAGGGAAAAGACCCCTCTGTGGGTACTGCGCCTAAAGGTGCAGGCGCAACTACCGATGGAGGCGCCTCAGTCTGGGTAAACAAAGGCAATAACCTTGTGGAGAGCAGTATGTACACAGAAGCGATACAGTGTTACGATAAAGCACTTGAGATAAATCCCAGATATATGGAAGTCCATAACAATAGGGGACTCGCTCTTGCCAGGACTGGAAGGTTTGGAGATGCCATACAATCATATGACCGGGCTCTTGAACTGAAACCAGGCGACCTTGAAGTTCTATATAACAAAGGGATCGCCCTCGCGCAG
>JAHIFK010000031.1 GCA_018900975.1 Methanobacteriota archaeon | reverse complement strand
TTGACAGGATATCACTGGAGATTGCGTCATTCAAAAAAGAGGTTAAAATGCCGCTCATACTTGTTCATGGCGCTGGTTCCTTCGGTCATCCCCAGGCGAGAGAGCACATGAGCAAAGGATTCAACGCGAACGGGGCTTATCTTACGCACACATCTGTAAAAACATTGAATTCGATGGTAGTTGACTCCTTAAATAAAGCAGGACTGAATGCGCTTCCTGTTCATCCATTAAGTTCCTGCCTGCTTGAGAACGGTAATATTGTTGAATTCCAGACATCGCAGATCAAACTGATGCTTGAAAGGGATATAGTGCCTGTACTTCACGGCGATGTTGTCATGGACAGGGTTCTTGGTGTGGCAGTCCTCTCAGGCGACAGGATAGTTCCATACCTCGCAGCGGTGACCACAGCATCCGGGATTGGCGCAGGGAGCAATGTTGACGGCGTGCTTGACGAAAAAGGAGAGGTCATAAAGAAAATAACGCCTCACAGTTTTGTGGATATGAAAAAGAACATAATGGGGGCTAAAGCTCCTGATGTTACGGGCGGAATGCTCGGCAAGGTGTCAGAACTGGTGGAACTTTCAAAGAAAGGGATCAGTTCGCGTGTATTCAATGCGGCAAAAAAAAACACGGTCTCGAAATTTTTATACGGTGAAGACGTGGGAACATTAATAGCAGACAAATGACTTATATATAAACGGTTAAAATTAGGGGTACTGAATGACCACATCCGACAGGAAGATAGAACATCTGTTATTATGCGTTGAAAAAGACGTTGAAGCTCATAAGACCAATCAGGGGTTGAGAGCCAGCGGTTTTGACGATATCTATCTGGTGCATAACTGTCTTCCTGAGATAGATAAGAAAGCACTGGATCTTGAGACAGAGTTCCTGGGCAGGAAACTGCGGGCTCCGCTCCTTATCGCCTCGATGACAGGGGGCCATCCTGACACGAAGGCAGTAAATGCCGTTCTTGCAGGTGCGGCAGAGGAACTCAGGGTGGGCATAGGCGTAGGCAGCCAGAGGGCAGCGATCGAAGACCCTGGTCTTGAAGATTCTTTCAGGATAGTAAGGGACAGGGCGCCCAACGCATTCATTTACGGGAATGTGGGCGCAGCGCAGCTTAACGAATTCGGTATCGAAGGTATTGAGCGCGCGGTTGAAATGATCGGCGCTGACGCCATGGCGATACATCTTAATTTTCTTCAGGAAGCCATACAGCCTGAGGGTAATATTGACGCGAAGGGCTGTATTGCTGCGATAAAGAAAATATGCAGCGAACTTTCCGTACCCGTGATAGTAAAAGAAACGGGCGCGGGCATTTCTCATTCACAGGCCGTTGCGATATGCGATGCAGGCGCAGCAGCCATTGATGTGGGCGGGCTTGGCGGTACAAGCTGGGCCGGAGTTGAGACATACCGGGCGCAAAAGCGCGGTGATATGCTGTCATACCATCTAGGTAATCAATTCTGGAACTGGGGAATACCCACTGCTGTAAGCATAGTGGAATCCTCGATCACCGTACCGGTCATCGCTACTGGCGGCATCCGCTCAGGCATCGATGTAGCAAAATCGTTAGCCCTGGGCGCTTCCATGTGCGGAGTCGCGCTTCCGCTTGTCGCGCCAGCTTTAAAAGGCAATAAAGATGTAGTAGACAAGCTTAGACTTGTTATAGAAGAACTAAAGGCAGCAATGTTCTTATGCGGTTGCACTAACGTTGAAGAACTCAGCAAAGCGCAGGCAGTAATTACTGGCAAAACGAAGGAGTATCTGGACCAGAGAGGATTTGATACAGCCAGGTTTGCCAGAAAATAATGGAAATATAGTGAGAATATAAAGGAAATATAGTGAGAAACAAAATAATTTTTATGGAGTGAATAAATTGACAGAAATTGGAATAATAGCAGTCGGTGGATACAACGAAATGGGAAAGAACATGACGGGTATCAGAATAGATAACGATATCATTGTTCTTGACATGGGACTGCAGCTGGACAGAGTCCAGATACACGAAGATGTTGAAATAGATAAAATGCATTCAATGGACCTGATAAAGATGGGAGCGATCCCTGACGATACGGTTATGAACGAGGTGGGCGGGAAGGTCAAAGCCATCGTATGCACGCACGGTCACCTTGACCATATTGGCGCGATACCGAAACTGGCGCACAGGTATAAAGCGCCCATAATCGCCACCCCTTACACAGCGGAACTTGTGAGACATGAGATATCTGATGAAAAGAAATTCAAAGTGAACAACGAAGTTATCCCCCTGAAACTTGGCGGGATGTATAATCTCACGCCTGATATCCAGATAGAGTTCATAAGGATGCAGCATAGCATCGTGGACACAGCTTTCGCTGCTATCCATACGCCTGATGGCGTTGTGCTGTATGCAAGCGATTTTAAACTGGACAGAACTCCCACTATCGGACTGCCGCCGGATTTCCAGAGGCTTAAAAAACTTGGAAATGAAGGTGTCAGGGCAATGATAACTGAAAGCACAAATTCCGGGCTTCATGGTAAGACCCCATCCGAGCAGATAGCGAAAGACCTTGTACGTGATGTTTTGCTCGGTACAGAGGAAACGGATTCCGGTGTGTTGATCACCACGTTCTCGTCCCACATTTCACGAATCAACGCAATAATACAGGCTGCCGAGGAGATGGACAGGATACCTGTACTTCTGGGAAGGTCGATGGAACGGTATCTATCATTAGCCGAAAAAATGAAACTTATCAAATTCCCGCAGAACCTGGAAATACACGGGAGCAGGAATGCTGTGGAAAAAGCATTGAAACGCATTTCGCAGGACGGGAAGAGGAAATACCTGCCCATTGTCACAGGTCACCAGGGCGAACCCGATGCGATCCTTACGAGGATTGCTAACGGAGAAACACAATTCAGGATCGAAAAAGGAGACAAGGTCGTATTTTCGGCAAACACCATCCCCAACCCCATAACAATGGCTAACAGGTATGCAATTGAGACAAAACTGAAGATGGCAGGGGCGCGCATTTATGATAATGTGCATGTCTCAGGTCATGCTTCACGGGAAGATCACTGGGAACTCCTGCGGATGGTTAACCCGGAGCAGGTCATCCCATCACATGGGAACATGATGATGCATTCAAGCTATGTGGAACTGGCAGAGGATGCAGGATATGTTTTCGGAGATACAGTGCATATAATGAGGAATGGAGAGGAAATGGTGTTATGAAAAACGTTGTGAAAGTTTTTTCAAACGAAGGACATGCTTCGCATATCAATTCATTCATAAGCCGTGGCGGTCTATGATTGGGGAAGCGCTCGGACTAAGAGCAAAACTCGTGGATGAAGCAATCCCGAAGTTCTTGCCGATAACTCCTCCTGATGAGATGTACCGTGCTATGCGGCATCTTCTTGATGCAGGTGGAAAAAGACTCCGCCCGAGTGCTCTTTTGCTTGCAGCCGAGGCTGTGGGAGGGAAACCAGAAAATCTTCTCCCTGCTGCTGTGGCAATTGAACTTGTGCATAATTTTACCCTTGTACATGATGATATAATGGATGATGCAGACCTGCGAAGAGGTCTTGCCACTGTACATAAAAAATGGGGCGCTCCAAAGGCCATCATTGCAGGAGATGCCCTTTATTCAAAGGCTTTTGAGATACTTTCGTGTACGAGAAGCGAGCCTGCACGGCTGGTTGAGAGCCTTGAACTCATGTCCAAGACCTGCACCGATATATGCGAGGGGCAGTGGATGGATATGGATCTTGCTACAAGAAAAGATGTTACTGAGGCGGAATATATAAGCATGGTCGAGAAAAAGACAGCCGTGCTTTTTGCAGCAGCAATGAAGATGGGTGCCTCTTTATCTGGTGCAAATAATGATATTGCGCGGGCGCTGTGGGATTTCGGGCGAATGACAGGGATCGGATTCCAGATATATGATGATGTAATAGACCTGATAACGCCTGAGGAGATACTTGGAAAAGCACAGGGTGGCGACATTATAGAAGGGAAACGCACGCTTATCGTGATACACGCCCTCTCAAAAGGTGTCTCAATCGATGCGCTTGGAAAAAGTAATGCCACGCGAAGTGAAGTTACAGCTGCACTTTCTACCCTGAAGGACTCTGGTTCTATTGACTATGCCATGAATCGGGCGGTCGGTTTTGTAGAGGACGGGAAAGCCGCGCTGAAGGCGCTGCCTGATTCTGAAGCGAAGACCATACTTATAGGGCTTGCAGATTATATGATAGCAAGGAAGTATTAGAGCAATCTATAAGTCTTACTATTCTATTTAGTACCCTATGTTGTACCACCTCGAGTGCATCGAATGCCATAAGAAGTTCGGACCTTCAGAAGTCGTCTATACCTGTACCTGCGGCGGTCTCCTTGATGTGGTTTATGATTACTCAAAGATACATCTTACAAAAAACGACTTAAAAGGACCGCTTTCTGTATGGAAATACCGCGCGCTTATCCCTGTTGAGGGAGAACCGATAACCCTGAATGAAGGCGGGACCCCGCTTTACCGGGTGGACAGGATCGCGAAAAGCATGGGTTTGAAAGAGGTCTATGTCAAGCATGAAGGCATGAATCCCACTGGCTCGTTCAAGGACAGGGGTATGACAGTGGGTGTGACAAAAGCTCTTGAACTCGGTATGAAAACCGTGGCGTGTGCTTCAACAGGCAACACATCAGCTTCGCTTGCAGTTTACGGCGCCCGCGCCGGCGTTCCTGCAGTTGTGCTGCTCCCCTCAGGTAAGGTGGCTCTTGGCAAACTTGCGCAGGCTCTCATGCACGGCGCGAAGGTTCTGAGCATCAGAGGGAATTTTGATGATGCGCTCAAGCTTGTGCGAGACCTTTGCGACAGGGAAGGGTTCTATCTCCTGAATTCAGTGAACCCGTACAGGCTTGAGGGACAGAAAACGATAGCTTTTGAGATCGCAGACCAGCTTGGATGGAAGGCGCCTGACAGGATCGTGCTGCCAGTCGGAAATGCCGGGAACATCACAGCGATCTATAAAGGATTCAAGGAATTCAAGCGGCTTGGTATCATTGACAGCGTACCCAGGATGACAGGCATCCAGGCGGAAGGTGCAAGTCCTATCGTGAGAGCAATAAAAAACAACGCCGCAGAAATAACACCTGAAGGTAAACCCGAGACCGTGGCGACTGCGATACGCATAGGTAATCCCGTGAACGCAATAAAAGCACTGACGGCGATACGGGAGTCAGGAGGAACGGCTGATACTGTAACAGATGATGAGATCATTCGGGCGCAGCATGAGCTTGCTTCTCTTGAAGGCATAGGCGTTGAACCTGCCAGCGCATCATCGATCGCAGGGCTGAGAAAACTTGCTGACATGGGCGTGATAGACTGCGATGAGACTGTTGTATGCGTGACCACGGGGCACCTGCTTAAGGACTCAGAGCATGTGCTGTCGGTATGCCCAAGGCCGATAGAGATAGATGCCACCATTGAAGCTGTGAGAAAGGCTGTGTTTGAGAATTAGGTCAGGAAAAGATGAGTAAACTTTTAGGCAATGAACCTTTATTTTACAACCAGTAGTGTATATTTGTTATCAGATTTGAATTGATGATAAACTTGCTTAACGATTTTCAATAGGTTATTAATAAAAATGGAACGCAAGAATACGATTATAATCATAATTATATCAATTATTTAGATGCATGAATATTTAAAGTTAAATATCCTTTAACCGATAGACTGTGCAATATGGCTATCCAAATATTAAAGGAGGCACTATGGAACAACCCACAAATATAATACCACTAACATTGATATGTATGTTAGTATTAACACTGCTCATAGGAATCTCAAATATTCCATTCCTATTGTTATGTGGAATCTCTTTTGCATTTTTTTCTTCCTTCGACACTCTTTAAACTTATTATGATTTGATTTGCGACTCCACAAAAATCATCAAGCTGTTTTAGGATGAATTTATATCCTTTGCCCACCATCTTTATCATTGATTATGCCTCCATTTGGGTTATTTTTTGATTTGCAACAATACTATAGCTCTAATTAGGCATAATCTTATCTATTAAATGTTTAAATGTGATTTAAAACTCTGAAATAAAATTTTTAAAAAAAAATACGTGTTGGTGTTGATGTATATTAAGAAATAAAGTAGAATAGAGATTTTGCTATTGGCTCAGATACTTAAAATTCCTACCCGCAACTTTTATATACTCGTGTGTAGTAGTTGGGGGAGCCGGGCAACGCGGTTGCCAGGACAAATGTTGGTGAAAATCCAGAAAAAATAGTCTGGTTTTCAGTCAAAATATAATGCTCTCGCATATAAAAACGCATGCGAGGGAAAGCGTTATATACGACAATCAACATATAGAGTCTTCCTGCGTGGTAAAACACGAAGGAAAGTTGCGTTGAAAAATGCAATAAATCTTTATCACCACCTTACTCATGGTAAATATTTGGCGTCGGCCCAGATTGCAGGTAAAACCTGGATGTGAAGGGCTGTTTTCCAACCATGATACATAAAATGGAGACGAGGATTAAGTTCTTCGTCCGACGTTGACATGACAGTTCGATTAATTCCAATCGAGAGATGGGAATTAACAAGGAACTATTGTACCTTATATAATAGTTCCTCCTAAAATTCCGATAGTCAAAGCTTCGTATTACAAAATACGCGGACAAAACAAAACTTCAAACGTGTGCAGATATTCAACGAGATATCAAACAATTCTGGTTGATCCTGCCAGAGGTTACTGCTATCGGGGTCCGATTAAGCCATGCGAGT
>JAHIFK010000304.1 GCA_018900975.1 Methanobacteriota archaeon | reverse complement strand
TGTCTATAAATAATGAATATTTAAAAAATATTGTCTTATCAACAAGAAATATGAAAAATGAAACTGGTATGCAGAGGGTAAGAGATCATTTGGGAAAAGAGTGCAAACTTAGAATTGAGTATTTAAAGTACTAAATGTACGTTTGAAAAGGGAAAATATTGCAACTGGATGAAATATGAGCCTACGCCCTTGATAATAGAAGGAAAGTTCTTGAATATAGTCAACTATCTCTCGCTTGGTTGTGGGCAAAAGTCGGCGCACATCACTCTCCAATATAAAACTTAGCAGATTTCCCCCAGATTCAGGATTAAGTCTGAAGCAATCGGAAACGTCCAAAAAACTGTCAACAACATCAAGGCGATATGGAATCTGATGATGATCTAAAATTGCCTGCAACTCTTTGCTGGAAAACATCTTGTCTTCGCTACCCTTAACTAGTTTCAAAAACATCCGCTGAATTTGATTTATACCCATAGGGGTTTGATTAAAAATGAGAACAAGACCATCATCGAGAATCATGTCTAATGCATTCAGAATAGCTCGCTGTCGGTCAGGAATGTAATAAAGACATTGAGTCAAATGAACTAAATTAAAACGCTTGTCAACACTAAATTCCTCAAATGGCACAGAGTGTATCTCAAATCGGACATCATGGAAAGGATGTGAAGCAATCCTAGCCTTAAATTCTTGGCAGAACACTTTGTTAGGTTCAAGGGCAACGTATTCTAAGGCTTTGAATTTCGACTTGAGAATTTGGATAAACTGAAAATCAAAGTCTCCAGCACCACTTCCCACGCTCAAAACGGAAAAACTCTCCTTGTCAGGAAGATTCCCAAGCAAATTGTCTTGAATCCACTCGAACATCGATTTCCATTCGCTAGAAATCTTCTTATAGGTCTTAAAACATCGAGCATAATCATCTTGGCACAGAGGAGCAGCAAATTTACAATGTTCCATCTCTTATAGCCTCCAACAGTGTTGTTTTTTTTGTTATCGCCTAACTATGATTTATTGGTCATGGATTAAGGACATGTTTTTGAACAAATCCAATGTTATGGTTAGATGTACCAAATATTGAAATAGCTATCTGTTGCAGCTTCAAATCAATTGCATTTTTTTTTATTGCGAACAATACTCTTTTTATGCCCCCTAAAGCGATGAAAAACCATAACAACCTTTTTTGATTCATGAATAGTTGGACATATGAGAAGAAATGTTAAGGAAAGAGATATATCCCTTTACCCCGATATTCAAATGATAATCCGATGTTATATGTCATTATTTCTTAACAAATTACCTATGAACACACTTTCCATTGAAGACTTCATAAGTGGCATACCCAAAGCTGAACTGCATCTGCATATTGAAGGAACATTTGAACCGGAACTGATGTCAAAAATAGCGAAACGCAATAACAAAAAAATCAAATACCAATCCATTGAAGAACTAAAACAGGCATATAATTTTAATAATCTTCAAGATTTTCTAAACATTTATTATGAAAGCGCAGGTGTATTAATCGAAGAACAAGATTTTTATGAAATGACCTGGGCATATTTAAAAAAAGTACATACACAAAATCTGGTTCATGCTGAAATTTTTTTTGATCCCCAAACTCACACAGACAGAGGTATAAAATTTAGCACAGTAATTGATGGTATACACAGAGCTTTAGAAGATGCTCGAAATAAGCTGGGAATAAGCTCAAAGTTAATAATGTGCTTTCTACGACACCTTGATGAAGAAGCGGCAATTCACACACTCAAAGAAGCATTGGAATATAAAGACTGGATTACAGCAGTCGGGCTGGATTCATCAGAAGTCTACAATCCTCCATCCAAATTTCAAAGAGTTTTTGAAAAAGCAAAAAAAGAAAATCTTCTTACAGTCGCGCACGCTGGAGAGGAAGGTCCAGCGGAATATATTTGGGAAGCTCTCCGTTTACTAAAAGTATCACGAGTAGACCATGGAAATCATTGTTTAGTTGACGAGAATCTCATCAAAGAATTAGTTAAGAAAAAAATCCCTTTAACAGTGTGTCCTCTATCCAACCTAAAACTAAAAGTTGTTCAAGACCTCAAGCAGCATCCATTAAGAAAGATGATGGACAAGGGACTTTTAGTAACAATCAACTCAGATGACCCGGCTTATTTTGGGGGCTATGTGAATGAAAATTATCTGGCAATTACAAAAGCTCTAAATTTATCCAAAGAAGATATATGCCAACTAGCGAAAAACTCATTCGCTGCCAGTTTCTTAGATGAAGAAAAAAAACAGCAGATGATGAAACAAGTAGATAAATATTATCAAGAAAACAGGTAAGAAATAACGACATATAACACGGCATAAGAGGTTTTGTTCAGTCGCTTCGCTCCTTCACCCCACCCATATTTGCCAGTGGTAAGCCTTCGGCATATTATACCACTGGCAAACATCGCTTATACCAGAACGTTATCCAAAATTGGCAAACGCCAGAGGTCAACGTTGAATCCTACGACCTTGAGTATACCTGCGCCTATATTGAAAAACTGAATTCAGCGAGTCGATGGAAATATCGGAACCATGAGCATCCACCAGGATGCCCCGGGTTTCAAAACGGGGTTTTTGACGATGTGCCTTGAAGCACAGGAAAGAAAGAATGAACAACAAGTGAACCAGAAGTGGCCTTATCGTGATGTGACGCTCCCGTCACAGACGGAAACTTGAGCAGAGTCGTGAGCGATGGGGTGGTCATGGCAGGGATGGTTTCGAATGCTCTCCTGTGTAACCAAGGGAGACCTCTTAACGTCCTCCCTGATGTTGGATTAAAACCCTACTTGTTTCTGGGTCAATGAACCCATAGTAGCGATGAAGGACAGGCTGATGATATACAGAACCTGTGCCGCAGGGTACAGGGGGCGACTGTGTGGAAGGAAAACCTGTCCCAGCGAAGGGGTTCTGATCTGGATAAAGAAGAGGTTGACAGCACGATAAGAACAATCGGATAACAACATACCAGAAAGGTAAGCCGCCGAAAAGAGTAAGCG
>JAHIFK010000303.1 GCA_018900975.1 Methanobacteriota archaeon | reverse complement strand
TTTGCTTATAAAGAAGGACAGGCGCTTAATGAGGGACATAAACGGCATAAGCATCATTAACTCCATTTTTATGGCAACGACCGCATCGGCTGTTGGAGGTATCTCTTACTTTGCTTTTTCCGAGATAATGCCATTGAATCAGTGGATAATTACAACGGTAACCAACCAGACCGAATGGCTGGGCTTGCTTTTAGGTATTGAATTAATAAGGCTTGATACGAATCTCTTATCTGTAAACGGTTACAGGGTTGAAATAATCCTTGCGTGCACTGCAATAGAGAGCATAGCTCTATTCGCAGGGATAATTGCGAGTGCCAATGCACCATTTGGACGAACCGCAAAAGCGTTCCTTGTGTCTATTCCCATTATATACGCTCTGAACCTGATACGGAACGTTTTCGTTATCAAAGCCTATGCAATGAGCTGGTTCGGCGATCCGGAAATGAGCTTTTATATCGCCCATACGATCATCGCAAAGGCAGGCTCCCTTGTTGCGCTTTTTGTGATAGCCTACGCTGTTATGAAAATACTTCCTGAGATCATAGATATGATCGATGGTATCATTAATCTGTTCAGAGGTATCTTCAAAAATGCTGGCTAAAGGGTCATTGTCCTGGATCGGCGCAGCGCTTTTGCTCACTGTTGCAACAGGATATTTCTCGATGGGTTCAAACGGCGCCATAAAGGCTGCACTTTACATTCTTTCCATTATTGGATTTTTACTTACTATCTTCTTCATCGTGTTTTTTCGCGACCCCAAACGCACACCTTCAGGGGACGAGGAAGACGCTGTTTCGCCAGCTGACGGCAGGGTGATATCCATTAAAGACCGCAAACTCTGCATTTTCATGAATATCCACAACGTGCATGTCAACCGGGCTCCTCTTGGAGGAACTGTAATGGAGATCGATTACAAACCAGGGGGATTCATCCCTGCATTCAATAAGGATTCAGACGTAAATGAGCGCAATCATGTTATTATTAATACAGAATCTGGAAATCTTGAACTGACACAGATAGCCGGAGTACTGACGCGCCGTATCGTTTCATACATAAGCGAAGGAAATGTGGTAAAACGGGGTGAGCGCATAGGCATGATCCGTTTCGGTTCACGAGTGGATGTTATTATCCCGGAAGTTTACACTTATTCAGTGGACGTGGGGGATAAAGTAATGGCTGGAGAGACTATTATCGCAAGAAAAAAAGAGAAAATACGGGGATAACGATGGGTGAGAATATAATCAAACTAATAAAGCCCGCGGACATAATCACGCTTTTTTGCGCGCTTCTGGGGTTTAGCTCGATAATAATGACTTTCAGCGGCCAGCCAGACGCTGCCCTTGTACTTATTCTTGCAGCCGTGATAGCCGACGCCGCTGACGGGGCTGTGGCAAGGTATTCAGGTTGCGGTGTGCTTGGCGCAAACCTTGATTCACTTGCTGACATCATATCTTTTGGAGTGGCTCCGGCAGTTGCGGCTCTTGTGTTCCTTAAAGACCTCGGAGCACTGGCATGGGTATCAGCAGGGTTTTTTCTGGTGTGCGGGGTACTGCGGCTTGCCCGTTTCAATGTTGCGGGGAAGAAGGACGGTTTTGAGGGAATACCGATAACATCAGGAGGTTTTATTGCAGCTTTATTTCTGCTTGTGAGAGATCATGTGCCGTATGCCAGCTATGCGTTCGTTATCCTTCTTTTTATCGTGTCCCTGCTAATGGTAAGCACGATAAGTTACCCGAAATTGAAGAACCCTGTTATACTGGCTCCCATGGGCATTCTGCTGGTCCTTGATATCGTGGTTTTTTATCTCGACTACCCCGACATAGTCAAAATAGCATCATTAATATTACTTGTATTCGTATTAGCTTATATCCTGAGTCCGCTCAGGGGGATTTTCTATGACAGAGATCAATGAAAGGGACAAAGCTGTATTCGAGGCAGGTATCAAACTCGGAGCGCTGTACCACCAGTTCGTGGGAACACCCATAAGCCTGGAGACAGTAGATGCGCTTGAAAGGACGATAGAGGATAGCATTGCCCTTCAGCCGCATATCAGGAGCGTTGGCGTTTCGATAGACCGCGAAATGGTGAATAAAAAGCTGAATCCAGAGTTCAATTACTGCGAGCTTGAGGGGCGCATGCTGCATGTCAGTCTTTCGATACTATATAAGAATACCATAGCTCAGGCTGAACTGGCATACAATGAGGAGAAGGATTACCCCCTCATGACCATAAAGAAAATTGAAGAGATGTAAAATAATAATTAAATTGCCACACAGTTCAATTATCAAATATTAATAACATGCATTTCTAATTATTATTCGTTTCAAATAGTTTTAAGTATTTGGGAGTAATAATATTATTTGAAGGAAACGAGAAAATGGACATTTTCGATGTATTAGCCGCTATCTCTGCAAGAAAGAACTCATTTATTAATAGCGGCATAAATGAAAACAATGCTCTGATGAGGGCAGAACGTGATGTATCAGACGAGTATCACATTTCACTGCTCGATATCAGGACGCTTGTTGGAGAAAAAAGAAATCAAAAGGAAGTCCGAAGATATCGCAGTCAGAAAGTATAAAATATATCTATATTAAGGAATCCTGGATTTCTATGTTTAGCTCTGCCCAGTTAGAACGAAGATTTGTTACCACATTTTCATATTCATTTATTTGCGGTTTTTATATGGTTCTTTAAGAACTCCGATAAGTTAATATCTCATCAATCTACCATTATAATAGTTATGGATATTATACTTCCCATCCTTATAATACTGGTCTGTGCAAAGATATCAGGTGAGATCTTTGCTCGAATGCGGCAGCCGCCAATTATAGGCGAGATGATGGCAGGCGTGGTGCTGGGTCCATCCATACTCAACCTGATAAGCCCTGAAATGAACGGTATTGATGTTCTGGCAGAACTGGGTATTTTCTTCCTTTTATTCCTGGCTGGAATGCACATAAGCCTGGCAAGCTTCAGGGAGTATTCACGACCTGCGATCTTTATCGCCATAATGGGAAATAACTTTGCGATCGTTGCGGGGATCGCTTTGGGATTGATCTATGGACTTGATCTCATGGATATTTTTTTCATTGCCATCGTTTTCTCACTTACGGCGCTTCCTGTGGGCGTTCAGATCCTGATGGATCTTGGTAAACTGGAGTCTGAAACAGGCAAAATAATAATAACATCAGCAGTGATCGATGATATATTATGCATGTTCTTTTTTGCAGTGGTTCTTTCCATAGCTGACGGCAATCCTGGAACACTGAATGCACAGTCTTTCTCAATATTGATCGCAAAGATATTGTTGTTCTTAATAATAATATACCTTATAAATAAATTCCTGGCGATGAACAATGGGCTGCCTGTATTTCACATAAAATTACTTATCAGAAAATTAACTAAGGAATCTCAATTCTTTGTAGTTCTCTTATTCGGGATATTAGTGGGTTTTCTGGGAAAAATGCTTGAGATATCATTCATTATCGGGATATTTTATGCAGGAACGATAATAAAAAAATCCACAGTTGGCGAAGGGGTATTTTCCAATGTTCACAATGTGGTCTCTTCGATAACAAGCAGCTTTTTCTCGCCCATCCTGTTCGCATATCTGGGATTGCTGCTTAACCTGACTCTTCTTTTTGATCCTGCCCATCCTTTCTCAGACCGGAATATCCAGCAGGGAATATTCCTCCTGACAGCTATCGTATTCGCAATGGTGGGAAAGGGCCTGGGTGCTTTCACAGGAGGCGTGCTTGCGAACATGAATATGAAGGATGCGCTTGCTGTGGGAATAGGATTGAACGCGAGAGGTCTGATGGGACTTATAATCTCAGGAATAGGATTGAAATACGGATTAATAGATATGAACGTATATGCAATGCTGGTTACGATGTGCATAATCACTACATTTATAACACCTTATGGGCTGAAAAAAATTTTTAATTTATGATTTTCATCTTTCTTTAATGTTAAATGAATTTATTGTATTATTAAAAGTCTCTTCGTACATACGATATAACTCATCCTGGGAGCTATATGTGAAAATATAAGCTGTCCCATTTGCGAAAAAGGCTGTTTGTCTCAATTTCCACCCAATATCTTCCCCAATGAGTATATCATACACATTGATATTATTTATAGAGGTTGTAGTTTCATTTAATATTGGTGTACCAAGCAGTCTTCGCTTGAATTCAGTTTCAACTTCCTGTAAATCGGTTGCTGATTTTACAGTGAATTCTATGCGCACTGAAACTTCTGATTCGTAATCATTCCCTTCTAATTTTATTTTGGCATCCTTTCCGAATGATATGACCTTTTTCATATTCTCATCTGGGAAATCTACACAATTTATATTAGAATTTACATAATCGCGTAATGGATCACATTGTTCAACATCTTTATCTACATTGATAAAAAATTCCCAACCGTCTGGATACTCAAAACCAACCCCGAGTTTATCGTCATAAACATACCCTTCAGTTGATAGCTGTCCTGATTCTGGTTCTGTTGGTAGGATAGGGATTTGTAGTGGTTCTGCCACTTGTATTTCTTCTGGAGGTTGTTTGTATGTATTTAACAAAATCCATGAGGCAACTACTATTATTACAATCCCTGCAATACTCTTTTTTTTGTCCCTTAAGATCGCATATAAAATAAGAAACGAGATACTAATAGGTATCAATAATAAAAATAGTGGTAATGCTATTGCATATCCAAATCCGTCATCCAATTTATTCATCTCCTTAATTAATTTTATTCGGCTTAAACCTGCACTGCTAACATATGAATATATCCATGTCGTCTTACATCATGATGCAAATCAAGGCTATGTATCGTCAGTTAGAGTGGAGGTTCTTTTTTCATTAGACACCGGCACCCATTCCACAGATTTTGAATTTTCTGCTTTATTATAAGGCATCACTCTCTGAACAATTTCTCCAGTTACAGGGATCCAGCCATGTTTTTTTCCTGTAAATTCAGTACAAAAATTATCCCTGTAATTATTGAAAACCAGGTTACCAGCCCATAATTGATTTATTCCATATAATGTTACACAAACTTGAATATTAGCCTTTGGAGCTGCCGTATAATCAGCATAGATGTAGCTTTCGTATTTCTGCGTCAGGTTGAATTTTGGATAAAGGAGAGGCACAATATCAGCAGTGCTCGTTATGTTTATGACGTGTCCAGAAGTCCACGATGCCTGGAATTCCTTATATCCCCTCATAAATGAATGAACATCTCCTTGCATTGTATCGTCAGTTTGACCGAAACCAGGTGGTGATAACCCGATCTCCTGATGTAATTCCGGCTCGATCTTAATTGCACTGATCTTTAACATTTTTCCATGTTCAGTTTCGATCATACTGAGATCCCAGCCGTCAGGGTTCCCTGTATTTTGAATTATTGCCTCATCACCCAATTTCGGGTATTGACCCCTTAATTTACTGATGTTTTATAATAAGGAAAAGTAAGCATCTCCTCCAAAGACCAAATGTGATC
>JAHIFK010000302.1 GCA_018900975.1 Methanobacteriota archaeon | reverse complement strand
TTACAGAAGAAGGTACAAAAGCCAGTGATTCCTTTTCAACTATTGTTCAGACAGCAAAGAAGTTAGGAGTGAGTGTTTATGACTATTTCAATGATAGAGTCAGCAAGAGTTTCAAAATGCCTTCCCTTGCAGAAATGATAAGAACGAAAGTGTCTTCGGAATTGTTGAAATGCAAGTGCTAACTATCGGATCTACCAATCATTTTGGAGAGGATACCATTATTAATTAAACCAGAAATAGTTGATAACAAAAAAGTAATATGGCATTACCATAATTTATTTAAAAATATGGTATTGATACCGATGTTTAGACATTTGAATAAATAAGAGAGGCCTCATTTTTTATTCCAAAGCATATATCACAATCAGAGTATCCAACCTTTGCAGAGTCCAGCATGGTTTCATGAACTTGAAGCATCATTTATTATTGTCCTCGGCGAATATGCGCTGGAAAGTCTTGAACTCCTTAACAATATCCAGATAAATGATACGTTTTCCGTTCTCGAAATAGGCGCATATCGTGTCTCCCAATTCACATATCCGTGGGCATCCGTGTCATCCGCGCCATCCGTGTTCCTATTTCATGATTTTTCTCTTAACCGATGACCAATGAATATGATATGTATTAGAAAGTGATCGGTGAAAAACCCATCTTTTCATTAACTACTCTTTCCGCCTTAATATCCGTCTCGATTATGAAAACCTCAAGAACCATGAAAGCCTCTGCCTCTTTCCTGATGCACCCCATCGTAAGCCCCCTGCTGCTTCCCGCGACCGCATGCAGGTGTATCTTTGGTGCGCCGTTCTCAAGGAAAATGTTCCCCGCGCCAACGATTTCGCGCACATCGTCAAAAGAAGACCATACAGTTACCGGGGGAACAGACTTTTCCTTTGGTCCAGTCACCAGTTGCGCCTTCCCTGCCGCGCCAAGTATGGTGAAAAAGGCTGACCTTATGTTTTCCCTGACAGCCAACGCTGTCAGCTCTTTCAGCAGGTCTTCACCATGGTCAACTCTTGCTACAAATATCCGCCCTATTGAACCCTTGCGATAATCCATGTACAGAATACATCCTGCAAAGTTTAAAACTTACGATTCTGTAAATATATTTGCAACAGACAAAAACTATATACACCAAACAACATTTAAGGCAAGGCTGGGCCCGTGGTCTAGTCGGCTATGACGTCGCTCTTACACAGCGGAGATCCGGAGTTCGAGTCTCCGCGGGCCCATTTAAACCACTTTTTAAGGCAGCTATACAGGCTGCTTTGCCCCGCACCTGTCGCAGAAGGTTGCTGAGGATGGAATAAACGTCTGGCATGAATTGCACTCCTTTATTTCTGTATCCGCAGGAGCAGTTTTCTTGCAGTTGGGGCAGGTTTTCAGGTCCCTTTTCAATGGGTCGCCGCAGTTCATACAGAACCTTTCAGGAAGCTCTTCAAAAATAACTTTTTTCTCACAATGAAGCGCTCCCATTGATGCCTTAACTGTTGCAACACCGATTTTCTTTTCAGAGGTGAGTATGGCAATTCCTGAAAGTGTACCTGGTGGCATTATCACAGGGCTTGAAATAGTCCCAAGAGTTGTAGTTATCTCAATAACCCATTCACCCAGGGATGTTATGAAATTCCCTTTATCATCTTTGACCTTGATAATCACTGACGAAATAGATATACCGTCAGCAGGGATCTTAGTCGGAGAAACTTCAAGAACCATTTCCCCCATATTTCCGGTAAAATTAACTTTAGCAATAGCTTTTTGTATACCTGATTGAGCGGTCAGCGTTACAATTCCGCATACATGTGATGACGGCAGGACCGCTTCTATCGACTCCTTGCCTTTGGGGAGAACAATGTTCATTACAGTCCCTAAAGTTGAGCTTACCTTAACCTGGCGGTCTTTAAGCTGTGTCCTGGGCTTCCCGGAGGGATCAACGAATTGCACATTTACAGGAATATTAGATGTTCCATCGCACGGCACATTAGTTTTTAGGGGTATCAACTGAAGCCGGCCTTTTATCCAGAATTCCTGGAAGGCTGATCCAATAATGATTATCAAAAAAAGTATTAAGATCATGAAACTGATATTGTTAGCTGTTGAAACTTCTATAATGACCTCGCCAGAACCCTGTGCATATCCATTCTTTCTCACAACCGCTTTTACTGAATGAGCAGTTTCCCCGAACCCCGAAAAAGTCGCTGTAAACTGCCCGCTGGAATCAGTCTGCCCCGAAGACGGAGAAACCGTCCCGTTAGTATCAGGTTCAAGCGTCACGAAGGCATCACTGACAGGTTCTCCATCGCTGCCTTTAACGATCACCTTGATATTGGATGTCCCATTTGACCCTATGGACCCTGGTATAGAAACAATTTCCACTGAAAGGGGGGTTTTTATCGAAACCCTGACCGTTGTTTCCCCTGAACCCTGAGAAAAACCGGTTTGAACTGCAGTAGCCGATATCCGGTATTTCCCTTCAGGTGCGGTAAAGCTTGAAATGAACTTGCCTGAAGGATCGGTATTCCCGGAGTCAGGAGCTAAATTGCCACCAGTCGATTTAAGTGTCACTTTTACCCCGGATCTTGGAGTACCGTCTTTTGATTTCACGATCACGTTGATAATGGAAGCGTCCCCCGTGCCGATAGAGACCGGATCCGGAATTATGGTCAGTGACAGGCTGACGCCATTTGGTACAGTGATCTTTGTGGTGTATGTGCCCGTAAGTCCGCGGTCATCAGTTACTTTAATCGATGCAGGATATGTGCCGAAATTCTTATATGTGTACGATACTTTCTCTCCGCTGCCAGATTTACCATCGCCAAAATCCCATGCATAAGAAACGATCGTACCATCCATATCAACTGATCCCGATGCGTCAAACTGCACGGTCAATGTCGACTGGCCTGAAGATGGGGACGCAGTGAAAAAAGCCTCAGGAGGTTGATTTACTGGTGATTCGGCAGCGACACTAAATGAGAAAATGATCAAAAACAATAGAACCATTGCAATTTTGGATTTTTTCATGATATCTTGACCCGGTAATTTACGTAATTCTAGTCTTAAACAGGACAAACTGCATTGTTCTGTCTTCTTCAGTACACACAAATAATATCTAAATTCATATATATTAAGTTATGGCTTCGTTAATCTGGATAATATTGTGAGTTGTGGTATATTATTATAGTATATTATATAATTTATATATAACTTATATTTTTGCAAAGGCAACATTTGAAATCTTTTTCAATAGCAGGTCTTTCAGTTCCTCATCAACCATAAGGAATTTATAGTCGGCATTATTAGTGGATTTAAACAACAGGATATATTGCTCAAAGATTTTTTCCTGAAATATATCTTCCGTGGTTTGCTCCTCAAATTTTCTATAAAGCCTCTCCTTTTCTATTAAAGCCCTTATAGTATCAGGATTCGATTCAAGCTTTTTATTCCTGAGAGAATTAATGAAATTTTCGAGGTCTTCCTGGGTGTATGTTGGATACCCGTCAATAAAACTATGGAGTTCGTTACGGGTCATGCAGTAATTCAATGCATAAATTACCTTTTTTTTAGAAAGCCTTTTCAACACTTCGATAGCTTTATTTTCATCACCTATATAGCCCTTTGAAACGACATTCCTTACAACTTCCCTGAGATATGATTCACCGGGGAGACCTTTTGTCTTGAAAATAGCTTCAAGATGCGGTTTGAGGACTGATTCCAAATTTACTTGTGATTCGCTGGCACGTTGTTCTAATTTATCTAATATCTCTTTAGCTTTGATGTTGCCAAAAAAAAGTTTCAATTTTTTCTCGATTTCAATGGAAAGTTTTATTAGTTGTTCATTTGAGGGCTTTTCCCCGATTTTAATCTTTGAAACTGATGTCTGGAAAATCTTTACGCCCGTTTCTCCCGCATTTTTTTCAAGATGGTCTTTTAGTATTTCAAGTGAATAAACCATATTTTCCCTTATTGTTTAGTTTTTATTAGATGTTTTAGACCCATTCCTTCCAGAGCGTCTTTCATGTCTGTTTCACTGGGCATAACAATATCCATGAATTCTGTTAGTGATTTTTCAGAAACGCCTTTTTCATCTTTGATCAGGTAACTGAGTCCCTGTTTATGCATTAGATTTTCTACAGCTTCTTTATCTTTCTTTCCTTTAACAGTGTTAACTAATTGATCGATCTCACTTGACCCTGGGAATGCACCCGGTTCTTCGAACTTACGGCAGAGCCTTTCTTTTTCAAGCTCCTCCCTGACCTGTTTCTCATCAATGTTCAATTTCGATATATTCATATATTTGACAAAATCATCAACATCTGATTTCACAGGCTGCGGATATCTTTCAAGGAATCTGGATATTTCTTTATTAAGCGTGTTTTTCTTTATACCTGAATTAACGTGCAGTTTGACCTTTTCAATTACATCTTTTTCAATAACTTTGACGTTTCCACGGTGTTTCAAGGCCAGAAATTTAGTATAATCTAAAATATCTGCTTCTTTTGGCAGGGCACGAGTTGTCAGGAATTTCTTGATCTCAATATCAAGTTCATCGCTCTTTATCATATCCACCGGTTTTACTTCTTCAGCCACATCTGCTGTTTTGGGTATTCCATTAGTCCTGATCGCGTTGCATATCTCTGTTGCCTTATGCTTTCCAGAAAACATAATGAGTTTTGTCTCGAGAATATCGATAAATTCTTTTAGATCGTTTATATTTGAGCTGTCAGTTATATTTTTCTTTGTTTTTATTTTATTGATCATTTCATATGATAACTGCCCAAAATTAGATTCGAGCGATGCAGTACAGCATTTTAAAAATTCATCGGCAACTATCATATATACTCCAGATTGTTTAAATGTAATATTGTGTTTATATATTATTATGTTATTACGTTTTTACTATAAAAAGATATCACAATTGTCATGCTAATCATGTATATGTGATGAATAATTATAAGTATAATTAGATACTAATAATTACTTTCTCACCCTGTTTTTTCCCAAAAATGACCGCAGCATTCCCTTTGTTCACCGCTATCTCAAGATATCCGTGGCTTCCGATTAATGCCAGTGATTCACCTTCCTTACAAAACCCATAAGACTTCTGGAATACAACCTGTTTATTATCTATTTCCATAACGTCGCCTGGCTTGAGATCAACCAGATCAGATGAAATATTCGTCACGATACTCCCGAATCCATCAATATAAATCACCCTGCCCTCCAGTGATCCCTCTTTTTTCGTCCCTTCCCCAAAATCAAGGTCAATAAAATCTGAAATTAGCCTTCCAACATCTCCAATATCCCTCCCTTTTGAGATATGAGCCCCGACTGGTGCGAATATATCCCTTCCGTGAAAAGTCGAAGATACATTTTGATCGAAAAGATGTTTGTTTGTGATCTCATACACCTTAATTTTCCCAATGCTCTTTGCGGCTGGAATGAGGATCCCATTATCCGGCCCTACAAAATAATGGATACCAAAATCCCCGGATCCTGCCATGACAGCTATGGGACGCCTTTGTGTCCCTACTCCAGGGTCAACAACGGCGATATGCACAGTATCAGATGGGAAATACCGGGCGCATGTCATCAGCATGAAAGCGCCTGCGCGAACATCGTGGCGCGGGACTGAATGGGAGATGTCCACGATGTTTGCGGCGGGATCTATACAAAGTATCGCACCCTTCATTGAAGCCGGGTACAAATCCCCGAAATCAGTAAGCAGGGTTATTATCATATGATCAAAAAAGTACTCTGGAACTATATATGTTTTTTGAGGTATCAAGAACCGCCGGGTACTGCTTGTCGGATTTGATTAGACATGTTATATAAGATTTTCTACAACCAATTTCACAAAATATCCAAAGCTACAGCTAATTAAAAGGGGGGACATTCCGCTGTCCCCCCTTAAACCCCCCTTTCGGTTATTCGTCTGCGGGCGACACCCCACCACGG
>JAHIFK010000301.1 GCA_018900975.1 Methanobacteriota archaeon | reverse complement strand
TAGCGCCTGCCAGTTCATTCCCGAAGAATATTATCAGATCGTATGAAGTGATATGCGGTTGGATAGTTAATGGGCTCAAGACACTTGGGATCGATGCAGAATTCAGCCCCGTGAATGACATTATCGTAAAGGGAAAAAAAAATCTCAGGCAGCGCCCAGACCCGAAGAGGTGGTGTCCTTCTCCAGCACGGGACGATACTTTACGACCTCGATCTTGCCACAATGTTCGGAGTATTGAATGTCAGCAAGCAGAAGATCACAGATAAAATGATAAAAAGCGCACAGGAGAGGGTCACAAGTATTTCAGCACACAGGAATGTAGATAAAATGGATGTTTATGAAGCTCTTATGCGTTCTTTCACAGAGGATAAAGAATATGAATATGGTAACTTGACAGGTGATGAACTTCGCAGGGCAAAAGAGTTAGTTCTTCAAAAGTATAACACTGAAAAGTGGCTGTTTTTAAGATAATTGCTGCCAATGAAATGAATAAGGACTATCAGTTATGTCAAAACCCTTATGGCTAAAAGTTAGACCTCCGACTGGAATAAAGTTCCAGAGGCTGCAAAAAGCGCTGAATGACAATCATTTGAACACAGTATGCCAGAGTGCGAATTGCCCTAACGTGGGGGACTGCTGGACAAGAGGCACAGCCACCTTCATGATAATGGGCTCGATATGTACCAGGAACTGCAGGTTCTGCGCCGTGGAAAAGGGGAGAGAGGGAGAACCTATAGACCCAATAGAGCCTGAAAGGATCGCAGCAGCGGTAAATGAGACAGAGTTGAGGCATGTTGTACTGACATCAGTGGACAGGGATGATCTCAAAGACGGAGGCGCCGGACATTTTGCAGATTGTATCCGGGCGCTTAAACGTCTTGACAGGGATATATCTATAGAGGCGCTTATTCCTGATTTTCAGGGGGATACCCTGTGCCTGCAAAAGATAATTGAAGCAGGTCCTGATATTATTGCGCATAATATTGAGACGACCGAAGAATTTCAGGCTCTTGTAAGGGATAGAAGAGCAGGGTACGGTTTATCCCTGGAAGTGCTTGAACAAATAAAACAATTGTCTCAGATCATCCGCACCAAATCTTCCCTGATGCTGGGGCTGGGGGAAACTGAAGTTATGATATTGAGAACCCTGACCGATCTTAAAAATGCAGGTGTTGACATCATTACCTTAGGTCAATACCTGAGACCCACGCGCCATCATCTTGAGGTTCATGAGTATTTGCCTCCTGAGAAGTTCGAGTATTATAAAAAGAAGGCGCAGGATATGGGATTTCGGTATGTTGTCAGCGGACCACTTGTCAGGAGTTCGTATGATCCGGAAGAACATTTTTCAAAAAAACTCTCCAATTGATACTATCAAATATCAACCATATTCTGTTTTATCAGTATTTTCTGAATAATCAGAAAAGTTTATATATTCTGAATACTATTACAAATTGATCAAAAATGGCACGAAAAGATGAGAACAAATCCTGTTGTGATATGTCTGAACTGGGTTCATGCAAGGTGGAATCTGTAATTAGCGTTGATGAGCGGGGTCAGATGGTGCTTCCCAAGGAGATAAGGGAGAAGGCAAATATCCGATCAGGCGATAAACTGGCTGTAATAAGCATGGAAAAGGATGGAGCTGTCTGCTGCATCTCACTGATCAAGGTCGAAAAACTTGCAGAGATGGTAGAGGGAATGCTCGGGCCTGTGATGAAGGACATACTTGAAAAATAGGCATATTTGATGAATATTAACAAATTGGAGGAATAATATGAAACCGGAAGAAATAAAGAAAGTTGTAAGGGAAGGTTATGGCAGGATAGCCAAAACATCTGGTCCATGCTGCCCCCCGACGTCATCATGCTGCGGTTCAAGCCGACCGGATGACGTAAGCAAGACGATAGGGTATAGTGATGAAGAACTTTCATCCGTGCCTGAAGGCGCAAACCTGGGTCTTGGTTGTGGGAATCCTGTTGCGCTTGCATCCCTGAAAAAGGGAGAAACTGTGCTTGACCTGGGATCAGGTCCGGGATTTGACTGCTTCCTTGCAGCAAATAAAGTCGGAAAAGAAGGAAAGGTCATAGGCGTGGACATGACGCCTGATATGCTTGACAGGGCACGGGAGAACGCAAAGAAAGGCAATTATACCAACGTGGAGTTCAGGCTTGGAGAGATAGAGAACCTTCCTGCTGCTGATAACTCCGTGGATGCTATCATCTCCAACTGCGTGATCAACCTTGCGCCTGATAAAAGGCAGGTATTCAAAGAAGCCCACAGGGTGCTAAGATCCGGAGGCAGGCTCATGGTTTCTGATCTGGTGCTGACAAAAGAACTGCCCGATGCCCTGAAAGGATCAGTAGAAGGCTACCTGGGCTGCATCTCAGGTGCGATATTGAAAGAAGCGTATCTCAGGGATATAAAAGAAGCAGGGTTCAGGGAAGTAAGGATAGTGGACGAATCGCATTACTTAGAGCTACTGAGCGATCCAGGCGTAAGCGAATTTATTGAGAAATTCAATATACCGCAGGATGTTTTAAAAGAGATAGCGAAGTCAATTGTGAGCATAAAGGTGCAGGGAATTAAATAAGAATAGCAAAAATTAATTTGATAAAAAACCATGATACATTTCAAATATTGCCTCAAACATAACCGATTAATGCCATTAGATCAAAAGTGATAAGAATGACCACATTAGAACTTTACTATTCAGATACCTGTCATAATTGCCATCAGTTAAGGGCTCTCATAATGGAAATACTTCCGAAGAACCTGAAATTCAAGGAAATAAACATCTCCTATCCCGAAGGAAAGCAGCGGGCATCAGAACTTAACATCATGTCAGTACCTACGGTCGCTATCGACGGAGAGGTCGTGCTCGTGGGTCGTGTATCAAGAGAGGAACTTTTAAGAGAGATAGGGTCACGTGAGAGCTAAGCATGGACACTAAAAAATACAAGAATGTCACTCGCGGTGTTTCAGATACATACGTGAACGTGCATCCAATACAGCGCGGAGGCGTGCTGACAGCAGAGGCAAGAAAAGCCCTGCTTGAGTTCGGGGACGGTTATTCTGTTTGCGATTACTGTTTTGAATCAAGGGTAGACCTCGTAGAAAATCCACCGGTGCATGACCTGACGCAGGACATTGCTGAGTTCCTGAACATGGACGATGTCAGGTTCACAGCAGGATGCAGGCATGCGAAGTGGGCTGTCATGCACATGGTATGCGAACCCGGGGATACGGTAGTGCTTGATTCACTTGCGCATTACACCTCGTATCTTGCGGCTGAAGCGAATAGAGTGAACGTTGTTGAAGTGCCGCACAATGGCTACCCCACATTTGAGATAGACATCGATGGATATGCCCGGAAATTCGAGGAAGTTGAGAGAAAAACAGGGAAACTTCCTTCGATGGCAGTTCTCACGCATGTGGATTACAGGTATGGTAATGTGGCTGATGCTGAAAAAGTCGGGCGCATATGCAAGGAATACGGCGTACCTTTCCTGTTAAATACTGCATATTCATCTGGCATAATGCCTGTTGACGGCAAAAAATTACATGTTGATTTCCTGTGCGGATCAGGACACAAAAGCTGGGCTTCTTCAGCTCCCATGGGGATACTTGCGACCACGTTCGAATGGACGAACAAGGTATTCAATAAATCCACAGTCCGCGGCGATTGGAGCGGCAGGGGATTCACGAAAAAAGAGGTCGCATTGTTCGGCTGCTCGCCGGTTTTCGGCGCGCCTGTCGCCACGCTTATGGCATCTTTCCCCGCCGTAGTGGAACGCGTGAAGCTCTGGGACGAAGAAGTCAAGAAAGCGCAGTACTTCGTGGGAGAGCTTGAGAAGATAGAAGGGTTCCACCAGATGGGAATCAAGCCCAAACAGCATACGCTCATGAACTTCGAGAGCCTGCCGTTGCACGAGGTGGCTGAAAAAGATAAGCGCAGAGGTTATTTCCTTTACCATGAACTGAAGAAGCGTAAGATCATCGGGCTTCATCCCGGAATGAGCAAGAATTTCAAGATAAATACATACGGGCTGAAATGGGAACAGGTGAAATACGTAGCAGAGGCTTTCAAGGATATTGCGCGCACGAATGGGATAAAAGTAGAGGATTAGGAATTAAAAATGAAATATTCAGAAAATTCATCCAAATTCAGGAAATTTTTCGAACTGCCGTCATCCCCAGTGGCAGTGAGGATAATAACTGACGACTCCGAACAAAAAACGAACAAAAAGCCCATGCGCTTTTGCGAAATGGTAAGGAGAAGCGCAATGTACGGTGAAAGCTTCGTTTTTGGAGTTGAGGAACTCACATGCACTAGCGGTGAACTGGCGCTTGGCTTCACTGAACCATCCTACGGGGATGTCTATCCCAGGATCAAGCCTGCTAACACAAAACTTGTGAGCGTCTCTCCACTTGAGAAGACTGAGAAAAAACCGGATGTTGTAGTGATCGTCGGGACGCCGAGGAAGCTCATGCGCGTATCGACAATACTTTCACAGCTGCATGAAAAACAGCCAGTAGAGGCTCGATTTAAAGGCGAGTTCGCAGTGTGCGGTGAGTGTACCGCCATACCATATCTGGAGAAAAAGGTGAACCTGTCGCTCCTGTGTAACGGGGCGCGCATGTTCTCTGGTTACAGGGACGATGAGATGGTTATGGGTTTCCCGCTTGATGATTTTATCCGCATTTCCGACAGCACGGAAGAGAAAGAGATCACAAACGCCCTGTGCGGCTGCATAATGGATGACATACCCGCAGGCGCGGTTGCTGCTATCGAGAAAATTGGATTCGGAAAAGGCACAGACCAGTTCTTTGGAAGGTTCGGCGAAGAGATAGTGCGGCTCTACACACCAAAAAGTAAAGACGGGAAGATCACATCACTTACTTTACATGTGCCGGTTAAATTCAAAGATGGCGAAACCTCTTCAAAAGCGAACGAGAAAGCGCGTGAATATCTTCAGTCGCCCGTGCTTCATAGGGCGCGCGACAACTGGGTGGATATAGCGATTCCAATAGAACTTGGAGAGAGCCTGAACAGAGCCTGTATGAGAGGAGAGAAGTTCGAGGCGCTAGTTGTTGAGGGTATTGATACGATACTGAAAGAAGTGGAGAAGGTAAAGCGAAAAGCAGCTGGATGAAAAATTAATTACAAATATTACATCAAATACCAGAAATATGTTTAATTACTAAACTATCTATTTAACGCCTAGAGGTATAAACAGTGTTTTTAGTAGGCGAAGCTTTAATTGGTGAAGAGCCAGAACTGGCTCATATTGATCTTATCATTGGAGAAAAAACCGGTCCGGTAGGACAGGCATTTGCGAACGGGTTCACGCAGCTATCAATGGGGCACACACCCCTTCTTTCGGTCATAAGACCGAATCTGCTTACGAAACCGGCTACATTAATAGTGCCCAAGGTACGGTAAAGAACATGCCGCAGGCAGCCCAGATATTCGGTCCTGCGCAGACAGCAGTGGCAAGGGCAGTGGCAGATTCAGTCCAGGAGGGTATAATCCCTGAAGACCAGATCGAAGATCTTTCTATCATCGTCAGTGTTTTCATCCATCCTGAAGCAAAGGATTACAACAAGATCTACCGGTACAACTACGGCGCAACAAAGCTTGCAATAGAAAGGGCAATGCAGGGATTCCCGGATGCAAAGACCGTAATGTACGAGAAAGACCGCACCATGCACCCGGTAATGGGATTCAAGGTTGTCAGGTTGTGGAATCCTCCATACCTGCAGGTGGCAATAGACATTCCCGACATCAATGCCGTGAAGAGCATATTAAAGCAGATCCCGGAGAGCGATCATCTTATCATCGAGGCAGGAACCCCGCTTATCAAGAGATACGGCGTCGACGTTGTACAGGCAATACGGGAAGTGCGCCCGAATGCCTTTATAGTGGCTGACCTGAAGACCCTGGACACGGGCAACCTGGAAGCGCGCATGGTGGCAGATGCAACGGCTGATGCAGTGGTTATTTCAGGACTTGCGCCTGTTTCCACGATCGAAAAAGCCATTAAAGAAGCTAAGAAGACTGGCATATATGCAATAATTGACATGCTGAATGTCGAAAAGCCGCTTTCTGTCCTGAAAGCGCTGGCTGTCAAACCTGATGTGGTCGAACTACACAGGGCGATCGATAATGAAGGCAAGGCAGAACATGCCTGGGCAGACATACCAGCAATGAAGAAACTGTCCGACAGAATGCTTATTGCGGTCGCTGGCGGCATCCGCGTCGAAACGGTCAAGGATGCGCTCAAGGCAGGCGCAGATATCGTTGTGGTGGGACGCGCAATTACCAAAGCAAAGGATGTTCGTTCTATGACAGAGCAGTTCATTGAAGAAATGAAGCAGCCTGAGATAGATCAGTATAGAGTAATGACGGACTTTTAGTATTCTCATTGAGAATACTAATTTTCCTGTAGGTATAACAGGAATTGGGGGAAAACGCTGTGTATACAGGCCTCGTACAACGTACGGGGTATACCGTCGGTGACTGCTATATGCTTTAATTGTTATAAAAACTTAATGATTAAACCACAACAAGCATAAAGAATTTATGTACGAACTCTATTAAAGACTAATATGCATCTTAAAGTTGTTATAGAAGAAGATGAAGAAGTCGGGGGCTATGTAGTTAGCTGCCCAAGCTTTCCAGGCTGTTTTTCTCAGGGAGATACAATTGAAGAGGCGCTGGAAAACATCAAAGAAGCTATACAGGCATGTATTGAGTCGTTGGGTGAAGATGAAATTAAGTCATATTTGACCAGACCCTCTGCCAGAATAGTTGATGTGGTTGCCTGATGTTCAAACTCCCAATAATTTCAGGAATTGAAGCTATAAAAGCATTTTCAAGGGCAAGCTGGATTCCTCACTGACAGGTTGGAAGTCATGTTGTTCTGAGAAAATAAGGATCTAAAGTAACATTATCTGTTCCAAAACATAACGAATTAAAACCAGGTCTATTGAGGCATTTAATTCTTAATCGTTATACCCCGCAGCTCTGCTGCGGTTGGGACAGACCGATGCAAGAAATGGACATTGTAAAGCAATGCTTCGGGATTCAGCATACCCCGAAACTACAAAGCGCCAGCGCAATCATGCCCCGCAGCTCTGCT
>JAHIFK010000300.1 GCA_018900975.1 Methanobacteriota archaeon | reverse complement strand
GTTATCTATTGACATTATTTATAGTCTTAGTTACCATATTTTGAAAAAGTAATTTCGGGTCTGGATGACCACATTAAAAGTATAAAAAATTGCAGACAGATGAGTTTTAGCTTAAGTAAGGTCTAAGACAGGTAAGAAGGAGTTGCACGCTTTACAGCTCTCAGAGAGGGGTGGGGAATTGTTCTGCAAGGACATGGGTGAAAGGGTAGGTATTGGAGGCAGAGCGGTCATGTACATGTCAGGGACTATCAGGATATGAATTTTCAGGACTCATTTTATCTAATGAAGAGATAACTTTGATTTGAGCAAATTGGAGGTAAAAACCTTACAACGTCGATAAAATATCTTGGAAACCAACATCAACATCATTCTTGTAAGATACTATTCTCATGCTTTCTTATACTTTCTGATCTCCTCGATCACCTTTTTATCGATCACTCCCGGCTCTGTCATCTTCCTTGCATCAAGTATCACGTCCAGGTATTTCTCAGGGATCAAATCTTTCTCGATAAGCACCTGCTTAAGGGATTTATTCTCAGCCAGGGCAGTCTTCACAAGCATAGCCACGTTCTCATAACCGATATACGGATTAAGCACCGTAGCCAGTGCATGGCTGTTCTCAAGGAGTTCGGAGCATCTATTCTCATCCACGACCATGCCTTCAATGCAGTCCACACGGAACATCCTGACAGTGTTTGTCAAAAGCTCGATGCTCCACAAGAGGTCATAAGCGATAAGGGGCGTCATCACATTGAGTTCCATCTGCCCCGCTTCTGCAGCAAGGGATACAGCGTGGTCATTGCCGATGACCTGGAAGCATACCATGTTCACAGCCTCTGCAATGGAGGGATTGATCTTCCCTGGCATGATGGATGAACCGGGCTCAACTTCAGGCATGATGATTTCCGCTATACCGGTCTTGGGTCCGGAATTGAGGAGACGAAGGTCGTTCGATATCTTATTAAGCTCGATCGCTAATATCCTCAGCGCACTGGAAACATCCACAAAACCCGCCATGCTCCAGTGGAGCATAATGCTGTTCCCCTGATAAAATTGAAAACCTGTAAGTTTGCACAGTTCCGAAATGATCGTCTTTTTGAAATCCGGATGCGTATTGATGCCTGTGCCGACTGCGGTCCCTCCTATTCCCAGTTCTAACATGCTGTTTTCCGAAGCAGCAAGTCTTACGATGCACTTCCCAAGCGAGGCTGCATAACCCCCGAACACCTGACCGTACCTTATGGGCACAGCATCCTCAAGATGAGTCCTTCCGACCTTGATAACATGGTCATAATCTTTTTCTTTTGCATGGAACTGCGCAAATATTTTTTCCAATTCTTCGATAAGAGGCGAAAGGGTGAGAAGCACGCTCAATCGTATCGTGGTTGGTATCACATCATTGGATGACTGCGCCATGTTTACATGGTTGTTGGGGTGAACGAGGTGATAATCGCCCGGCTTTCCTCCCAGTTTTTTGATCGCTACATTAGCGATGACCTCATTCATATTCATGTTAAAAGGCGTACCAGCGCCTGCCTGGAAAACATCGAGGATGAACTGGTCGCTGTATTTACCATCGATAACTTCGTCAGCAGCCATTACTATGGCTTCTCCGATCTTCTTATCGAGCAATCCAAGCTTCAGATTGGCAAGAGCTGCTGCTTTTTTGATGAGCGCGATCGAACTGATAAATTCATGTTTTGCCATGATACCGCTTATCTTGAAGTTGCGGGAAGCGCGCGTCGTGAAAGCGCCGTATAATACGTTATCAGGAACTTCTATTTCGCCTAGGCTGTCTTTTTCAAGTCTTGTCATAATATCGTCTGTATTATTCTTTGTCATATTTAATCTTACATTTAAGATAGTTTTTTATCATCTACGGTTATATGACAAACAGAAATCAGGGATGATCATGCAGGCAGAAAACGGAGATAAAGTCAGAATAGCAACAGGAGAAATGCAGTATGAAGGGATTCTCATGCCCTCGCAGACAGGAAAAATAGTCTTGAAACTTAAAAACGGGTATAATATCGGGCTTAACCCTGACTCGGCGTCCATAACCCTGCTAGAAAAAATGGGTGATAAAAAACATCAAATGCCAGTTTCTCAGCCATGCAATAAAAAAACCGATAAACTCCCCAGCATTTCTATCCTCTCAACTGGCGGCACAATAGCAAGCAAGATAGACTACCGCACCGGCGCCGTGACCTCACAGTTCAATGCACAGGACATACTTCGCGCCATCCCTGAGCTTGAGAATATTGCAAATTACAACTGCCGCATGATATACAGCATCCTTAGCGAGAACATGCGCCCCTCCTACTGGGTCGAGCTTGCGCGCGCCGTTTACGAAGAGATTAAGAACGGCGCTGACGGCATTATCATCACTCACGGAACTGACACCATGATGTACACAGCCGCAGCGCTCTCGTTCATGATAGAGACACCGGTCCCGATCGTGCTGGTGGGCTCGCAGAGAAGCGCAGACCGTCCCAGCAGCGACAATGTCATGAACGCCGTATGCGCCGCCACTGTTGCTGCAAGCGACGTCGCTGAAGTCTGCGTGGTTATGCACGGCTCAACAAGCGATGGCTTCTGCTCCATTCACAGGGGAACGAAAGTGCGAAAGATGCATACCTCGCGCCGAGACGCTTTCCAGTCCATTAATGCAAAGCCCATTGGACGCGTCGAATACCCATCCCGCGAGATAAAAATATTATCTGATTACGTTAAGCGGGGTGAGAAAAAACTTGCTCTTCACGATAAAATTGAACCAAAATGCGCGATCATAAAATATGCTGCAGGGGCGAGTAGTGAATCCCTGTTGTTCCATTCAGGCTCAGGATATAAGGGTATAGTCATAGAAGGCACAGGTCTTGGACATGTGTCCACCGAATGGGTCCCAACCATAAAAACAACAACTGAAGCAGG
Source organism: Methanobacteriota archaeon (assembly GCA_018900975.1). Taxonomy (GTDB): domain Archaea; phylum Halobacteriota; class Methanosarcinia; order Methanosarcinales; family Methanoperedenaceae; genus Methanoperedens. The sequence goes on along the minus strand of JAHIFK010000300.1, from coordinate 4,664 downwards.
TATACCAATAGTAATGGTGTCGCAGTGTATAAACGGGAGGGTGTGCGACAGGGTATATGACACTGGCAGGGATATACTAAAAGCAGGAGCAATAGAGGGTGAGGACATGCTGCCAGAGGTTGCTCTGGTGAAGCTTATGTGGGCACTTGGTCAGAGTTCTGACATCGGGAAAGTCAAAAAATTGATGCAAACCTCCATATCTGGTGAGATCACGCGAAGTACTTCCGGAGGATTTCCCGGAAATTGACTGTTTGAGCATTAAATATTTTCATTAGAATACACTATAAATTAAAAAATGAATTGATTAATAACAATATAATATTATTTTTTTTGGGTTTTAATGCCCCAATAATAAACATTTCATAAAAATATTGACTCATATTGTGAATTTTTAAAACCTGGATTACAATAAACTTTTAATGTTGTTTTCAGAACTTTTCAGGCTAAAAATAGTAAATATTTATAAGATGTAGATATGAATAATCGATATTATATGAATCCTTGTTATTATGATAATCATAATTATCTACAGTCAATAATATAAGAGCAAATATTAAATACTAGGAAAGCTATGATTAATAATGTAGTAGTATCAGGCGCCTAACGCCTTTAGTACCCTCAGTCTCCTTCGACCCATCGTTTTATTTAGGCGCCTGATAACTACTCTATTTTAAAAACACAAAAAAAATCAAGTTTTTGTTTTTTCAAGTACCCTGATATTGCTTATCTCAGTAGATGGATAGTTGCCTGTTGCGTCTTTTTCCGCTGACTTGACCATGTCCCAGATGGTCAGGAGCGCAACGCTGACCCCGTGTAGCGCTTCCATCTCAACCCCGGTTTTTCCAATGGAGCTTACCTCCACGGTTGCAGTGATGATCTCTGCACCCATGTCAAACCTGACGTCGATGCTCGTTATCGGTATATTGTGGCACATGGGGATGGCAAAAGGTGTCGTCTTGACCGCCATCACTGCCGCAATTCGGGCGGTCTCAAGCACCTCTCCTTTTACGATTTTCCTGGTCTTGATAGCCTCAAGGGTTTCCCGTCTCAACCGTATCTCACCAGCCGCGACTGCCCGCCGCGACATGTCAGCTTTGCCCCCTATATCTACCATTTTTGCCCTGCCGTCCTGTATATGCGAGAAGCTCATGGTTTCATCACCTCAGGTATCCGGTCAATTACATCAGTAGCCAGAAGCCCATACCCGAATTCAGTAAATGCAAGGTCGCCTGCGGCGCCATTGATAAAAGCTGCGGCACATGCTGCAGAAAACGCGTCATGCTTTGCGAACAGCGCTCCTGTTAGACCTGCGAGCACATCCCCGGTACCGCCAACTGTCATGCCTGCGTTCCCTGTCCTGCTGGCGCGGACTTCTATTCCATCAGAAATAACATCCATCCTTCCTTTCAATAACACTGTGAGATCATTATCCTTTGCAAAATCCCTGACAAAAGCCAGCTTCCTGTTCTCATCTTCAGGAACGTCGACACCAGATAACCTTTTCATCTCCCCTGCGTGAGGAGTTACAATAATTTCCCTGTGACCAGCCTTCAGCACATCGGGTATCAATGCGTCAGCATCAATAACAGCTTTCATGCACAGGGGGACGATTTTTTTGACAGCTTCAAGGGTTGCGCCTTCAGTCCCGAGCCCCATCCCTATGACGACCACATCGTGTTTTTTGATCAGTTCTGAAATAACATGAATATCCTCCTCAACCAGTCTATCTCCGGAGAGTGCACGAACGATAAGGTTGGGCGAGAACGATGCGATGATATCTGACACGCTTTTAGGTGCAGCCACGGTGACGATATCAGCCCCGGCTCGCAAAGCCGCAAGAGCCGCCAGTGCAGGTGCGCCTGAATACGCCCCGCCGCCTATGACCAAGACCCTGCCCGCATCGCCTTTATGACTTAAAGCAGGTCGTGTCAGGAAGGGCTGGATATCACCGGGACCGACAAAGAATTCTGCTTCATGGGGAACGCCAATATCGATAACCTGGACATCGCCTGTATATTTGCCAGCCCCTTTTTTTGTCATGCCTTTTTTCAATTTATGGAATGTCAGCGTCATGTCTGCCTGTACTGCTTTTTCGAACTTCCTGCCATCAGGGTCAAAGCCCGAAGGAACATCCACCGCGATCACAAAAGCATCTGAGGTATTGATAAGGTCTATTGCTGTTGATTCAGGTTCTTTTATCTTTCCCCTGATACCTGTTCCGAATATCCCGTCTATGATCACGCTTGCTTTTTTTATCATATTCTGGTCGAACATTGCTGCATCGGTCACACTGATCAAAGGGATGGATGTTCTCTCAAGGGCATTCCAGTTAAGCTGGGCTTCTGGCGTTTTTATCTCCTCTTTTTTTCCGAGCAATAAAACAGTGGTATCAAAATCCTCAAGGTGGCGCGCAGCCACGAAGGCGTCGCCCCCGTTATTTCCCTTACCAGCCAGGATAACGACTTTTCCTGATTTAATCCTGCTTTTAACCGCATTTGCGATGGCCGCGCCCGCATTTTCCATAAGCTGCAGCCTTCTTATGCCGAGATATTCACAATTTGCGTCAATAGCCGCCATCTGTACCGATGTAATCGCATCCATGCTCAAATAATATATCTATACACACATATAATTTATTGAAAACTATTTAGCATTTATCCATTATTGATGTTTACCAGGTTAACATTTCAAATATATTTGCTAAAATCTTCAGGATCGATCTTTGCAAGTTTTAGAATTCCCCGAAATGTTCCTAAACTTCGGCAACTGGAGCTACCTCAAAAGTGGTTATGATGGATCTGATCTCTTTCTCCATCGGGAACTCTTCCAAATACAATTCAGTAGCCTCCTTGAGGTTATTTACAGCCTCTTCTAATGTCGTTCCCTGGCTGAATGTCCCTACTTCCGGGCATTCTGCTACGTATATACCCTCTTCCTCATGTAATACTGCTGTGAGTATTCTTTGTTTTACCATATTGTATCACTGATTTTTATTATTTTTTTCTAAACTATCTCTGATAACACCTACAATTTTAAAATTCTTAAAGGTTCTTACTCAAAAAGACTTCGTGTTCAAGAACGTATAAGGGTTTGGAGTGAAATAAGGGATTAAATCCATGCCAAGTACAAACCCACATCTAAATCGTGTTAGAATCATTGCTGATTACCAGTTCGGAAAAGGTGCAGGCGAGGCTATCTTTCCCGATAATGTGGAATTCCAGATGTCCTCAACAGGCAGGGTGCGCCAGATACTCCTCGAAGGAAAGCGCATAGCTACGGTCAGGGCGCAGGACGGGGTGCTGACCCTGGGCATTGCAGGTGCTATGAAACTGCATGGATTCCTCAAATTCCCGCAGAACAGGGTGGTAGTTAATAGCGATTCTGCGCCTTTTGTGGCAAAAGGGAAAAATGCGTTTGCAAAGCATGTTGTGGAGGCAGACCCTGACATAAGGGCTGGTGAGGAGGTAATGGTGGTGGATGAGAACGATAGTCTTCTTGCTACAGGTAAGGCGGTGCTCTGCGCGCTTGAGATGACGGCTTTCAAAAAAGGGGTGGCTGTAGAAATAAGGAACGGTATAAAGACCGGGGATAAAGACAGCTAAAAGCAGGCATATTTTGCCTTAAGATTTATATCCTATAACTGCATTGTTAACGGCGTTAACATGCAAAAAACGGAAAAATACCCCTATTCAGAGACCGCACAGGTATCTGATGTCTACACAGGCCGGATAGAACACCTGTCCCCTTCAGTGAAGCTTGTTCTCAAGGTGCTGGAATACAGGGGACTCTTGACGCAAAAAGAACTTGTCGCAGAAAGCTATCTTCCGCCGCGAACGGTACGGTATGCGCTCAACAGGCTGAAAAAGGAAGGAATACTTGAAGAGAGGCTCTACTACAAGGATGCGCGTCAGTGCCTTTATGCCGTGAAGATCCCGCAGCAGGATGAAATGATGTCAAACTTCGCATGCGGCGTAGTATAGTTTTTAAGGTATCAGATCAATTCTGGCCGCATGGCATCAAACAGCCCACGTGAGATAATACATCTTGTTGCCTCACTGCTCGTACTTACCATAGCGTTCACATACCCCGACCGTAGCCCTGAACTGATGATGATAGTGGCTTTCGGTGTGGGAACAGGTTTTATCCTGCATGAACTCGCCCACAAGTTCACTGCGCAGAGGTACGGATATGTCGCGGATTATGAAGCAAGCCCCACCGGTCTTTTTCTGGCGCTTGGTCTATCCTTTATCACAAACGGAGGGTTCGTATTCGCAGCGCCGGGCGCCGTGATGATAAGGGGAAAAAACGCTCCGTACGGATATTATGATCCCATACAGGCCGGAAAGGAGTTCGCATACATCTCAGTATCGGGTGCCGTCGTGAACCTGCTGCTTGCAATAATGTTCCTGACAATTTCATTGTTCATCATAGACCCGCTGGCATCAAAAGTCCTCTGGTGGTCGGCTTTCATCAACATATTCCTTGCCGGGTTCAACATGATACCATTCGGTCCTCTTGACGGCGCGAAGGTGTGGAGATACAATCCTTTATTACATGAGTTTCGGGTAAAATCAGATTATCAATAGTATAAATGCCACCATTTTATATATATGGAAAACATATTTAGTAAATAATGGCAATTGAGAATAGGGAAGAGTTAATTT
>JAHIFK010000299.1 GCA_018900975.1 Methanobacteriota archaeon | reverse complement strand
ATATTAAAAAGATCAAATAGTACCGTAGGAACTACGGGATTTCAAGCCCGCCTAAGCAATCTCAGTAGAGAAGCAATGAAGCAGGAAGCTCCCTCGCCATTTAGGGGGGAGTAGTTCACGCGAACAGTAATATTAAGACTCGGACACCGCGTCCAGAGAGACCAGCGGATAACAACGCACGTAGGACTTACAGCCCGCGCTCTGGGGGCAGAGGGAATGCTGCTTGATTCTGACGACAGCGGCATCGAAAAAAGCATCAATGAAGTTACAGGCCGGTGGGGGGGTTCATTCTATGTAAGAAGGATCACGAACTGGAAGAACGAGATAAAAAAATGGAAAGCATCGGGCGGAAAAGTGCTTCATCTTACCATGTACGGCATCAATTTCCCTGATTTGATAAATGATATTGTTACTGAAAATCTCCTGATCGTTGTGGGCGCGGAAAAAGTCCCGCCGGAAATCTACGAGCTTGCTGACTGGAACGTTGGTGTGGGGAACCAGCCGCACTCCGAGGTCGCAGCCCTTGCAATAGTTCTTGACAGGCTTGCGGCATCTTCAGGCATTGACCCTCTGAAAACGCAGTTTGGCGGTGGTGAGGTTGAGATCGTCCCGAAAAGCAGGGGAAAAGAGGTAAGGGAAAAATGAAGGTCCTGGTGATAGGCAACAGTGCCCGGAGCATAGTCTGCTCGGCAAAAAGAGCTGGATATACTGTATACTCTCTCGATAATTTCTGCGATGTGGATTTGCGTTACTGCGCAGATTCTGCCTTACTTCTTGGAAATTCGTCAGAGAAAAAAATATATGAACTTGCCCAAACATTTGGGGAAATGGATGGAGTGATCCTTGGCCCTGGTTTTGAGAGATTGAATTTTAAGAACGTTCTTGGAAACCGTCCAGATGTTGCAGAAAAAGTTAATGATAAATTGGATGTCGCAAAAAAGTTCAACTCACTTGGCATACCTCATCCTGAAACCGAACCACTTTCTAAAGCGTCAGGACTCAAGTTCCCCCTCATGATAAAACCAAGATGCGGATCAGGTGGAATAATGAACTCTGTTGTTAAGGATGAAGATGAACTTGCAGCAATTCAATCAATAAGCAAAGCCAGAGAGTTCATAGCCCAGGAATTCGTGGAGGGGATCCCGTGCAGTGCGTCGCTGATAGGGACTGTAGATAATGCCTGTGTGATAGGTCTGAACGAGCAATTGATAGGCATCCCCTACCTGACCAGACTGCCTTTTGCCTATTGCGGTAATGTCACGCCTTTTGTTACTGACTGGAAACGCGAGATTATACAATATTCTGAACAGATAGCGCTTGAGTTCGGTCTTATGGGCTCTAATGGCGTTGATTTCATCCAGACTGAAAAAGGGTTAGTGGTCATCGAGGTAAATCCGCGCTTCCAGGGAAGCCAGGATACGATGGAGCTTTCATACGGGATGAATATCTTTGACGGGCATGTACGATCGTTTTCTGGAGAACTCCCCCGGCCCATGAAACATGTTCGTTTTGCGGCCAAGAACATCCTGTATGCAGGTAAAAGTACGGTTGTCGATGAACGATTGAATAAGAGACTGATAAGGTGCATGAAGATGGAACGGGCTGCAGATATCCCGGAAAATGGATGGACCATAAGGGAAGATGAACCGATCACCACCCTTCTTGAAACCGGCAGGACACGAGAAATAGCATTAGAAAAAGTTGAAAGATCTGCACTGTATATTAAAAGGATGACGGAAGTTTAATGTTCTATTAAATGTAAATAAGATAGGTGATATTTTTTGGTTGATTTAAATGATCCTGTTATTAAAGGGTATTTCATAAACCTTGTAGGCGAGGAAGGTTTCAAGGTCGTTGATAAAATGCCTGAGAGTGAGGTAACTGATGAAAAGATAGCAGAAGCTACAGGTGTCCTCTTGAATATAGTACGCAGGACGCTTTTCATATTATACGAGAACAGGCTTGCTGTTTACCGCAGGGTCAGGGACACTGACAGCGGCTGGCTTACATATCTGTGGAGGCTTGACCTTAGCAACCTGGAATCTCAGCTTCTCATTGAATCAAAGAAGATCTTAAAGAACCTCAAATCAAAACTTCAGTTCGAGGATGGCAAGGTATTCTATACATGCAAGGCAGAGTGTAGCCGTTTCCTGTTTGAAACAGCATCTGACCTCTTATTCATATGCCCGGTATGCGGTGAGGATCTGGAATTCCAGGATAACGAATCTGTGGTAAAGGCGCTGAACCAGAGGATAAATAAAATAGAAGAACTGACTTCGAGCGCATTGGTTTGAATGAAATAGAAGCGATAGAGCTGCTCCAAAAATCCGGATGCTCAGATGGAGTTGTTGAGCACTGTAAGACCGTGGCTTCATACGCAAGAGAAATTGCGCTTGATATCAGGAATTGCGTTCTTAAAAGAGGGGCCGAGGTAAAGATCGATATTGATCTGGTTTTTAACGGAGGGCTCCTTCATGATATTGGCAGGTCAAAGACTCATGGGATATTCCATGCAGTTGATGGCGCCAGGATAGCGGTTGATAATGGTCTTGATAAAAAACTTGTTAATATTATAGAACGGCATATCGGCGCAGGAATTCCGGAGGAGGAAGCTGCCGATCTGGGTCTTCCGGTAAAGGATTACATGCCTTTAACACTTGAAGAAAAAATCGTCGCGCATGCTGATAACCTCGTGTCAGGAACAAGGGTGGTAAGCCTCAATGAACAGGTCGCAAGATTTAGGAAAAAAAATCTTGATGAAAAAATAATTCAGCGCATTATCGGGTTGAACAATGAAATATGCGCCATGATATGTTAACTGGTTGCGATATTTTTAGTCAATGCACTATTGATCATATCTACATATTCTTCTTTTAACGAGTACACACTAGGTGTCTTATATGACTCCTTGAAGACATGCAGAATTCCAAGTTTTGAATGGATATAACCTAAAGTCGAAGCTACTGCGCTGTATGATACTCTGAACTTCTTATTGAGTTCATTATATAACAATTCTACTGTAACCTTCTTTAGTTTAAGCAACAAGTTCAATACAAGTTTCCTTATTCCATCTATGTCGAGTTCGAGGTATAACTCAAGACGCCTCTTTATTCTAATTTTAAGTGGCTCCATCGTATCACCTTATATAAAACTTTCTTTCATTACATATATACTTTACTGATTTATTATTAATTACCAATAATATTTTTGAGTTTACAATTAGCTCATGATTATAGTATTACTAAGTTTTGATATAAAGAACTTTCCTTTTCACATGTCCATATTTTACATACTATTTATATATTCCCAAAACGTAAGAGGAAAAAAGGAGAATATCCATGATCGAGATTACAGATGCTGCTATGTCAGAATTAAAACAACTGCTTGAAGAGCAAAATAAAACAGACCACGGATTGCGCATTTTTTCAGCCGGGCTCGGCTGCAGGGGAGTGCAGTATGGTCTCTCGCTTGAAAAATCACCAGGAAAAGAGGATGATGTCATTGAAAGCAATGGTATCAAGATAATCTTCAGCAAAGACCTTCAGGAAGATATTGAAGAGTTGAAGATCGATTTTATTGATACTGATCACGGAAAGGGTTTTGTCATTAATAATCCAGGTATGGAATGTGGTCCCGGATGCGGAAGCTGCGAGTGATATAGATGTTCCCGGGTCTTGGTAAGGGGTTAAATCCCAGAAAGATGGCGTCGATGATGAAGCAGATGGGGATCGATATAAATGAAGTGGAGAATGTAGAGGAAGTGATCATCCGCACCCCTGAAAAGGACATTATCTTTAAGGACGCTGAAGTTTCGATCATGGATGCCAGGGGTATGAAGACTTATCAGGTCGTAGGTACGCCCCAGGAATTCCCTCGCGAGGTGAAAATCCCCGAAGATGACATCAAACTCGTTATGGAGCAGACGAAATCGAACGAAGCTGATGCAAGGAGTGCGCTTGTTGAAAATAAAGGGGATATAGCGGCTGCGATCATGAAACTCACTAAAACCTGATTTTTTCGAAAGAGTCAGGATAATCTTTATTTCGATTCAGCCACGTTTAACTATTGGAAAGTGTTTCAATGACAATAGCAGGTAAAAAGATCGGATTTATAGGCACAGGAAAGATGGGTGAAGCCCTTATCAAAGGCATATTGCATGCGAAGCTGGTTACATCGGATAAAGTCTACGCAAGCGATGCTGACACAGCAAAATTGATGCTGCTTGAAAAGTCCTATAAAATAAAAACCTGCAGTGGTAACTGTGAGGCAGCGCTGAATTCGGACATAATAATTATTGCGGTAAAACCCCAGACAGTCCCAAAGGTTCTGGAGGAAATTAAGGGGTCAATAAAGGAGCAGGTTATTATATCGATAGCAGCCGGCGTTCCAATAGAAACTTATGAAAACGGCCTTCCAAAAGGCACAAAAGTTGTGAGAGTGATGCCCAACATTGCAGCAACCGTGCTTGAGGCTGCATCGGCAATCTGTTCAGGAAGCGCTGTAACTGTAGAGGATGAAGCCCTTGCAACAGGGATATTTAATTCGATAGGGAGGACTGTAATACTGCCAGAACATCTCCTTGATGCTGTCACAGGGCTGTCAGGGAGCGGTCCTGCATACATATTCCTGATAATCGAGGCCCTGGCAGACGGTGGTGTATTTGAAGGGCTTGACAGAAAAACTGCAATGATACTTGCTGCCCAGACCGTCCTGGGCGCTGCAAAAATGGTTCTTGAAGACGGTGTGCATACTGGGGAGCTGCGGGATATGGTCACCTCACCTGGCGGAACGACAATACGAGGCATCAGGGTGCTTGAGGATCACGGCGTCCGTATAGCCATGATGGATGCAGTGATCGAAGCTTGCGAGCGGTCAAAGGAACTGGGCAAGAAGCTCTAAATAATAAGATATACGGAAAGGTTTTATAAACATGCTTTTAAAGATCGAGAGAAAAGCAAAGGCAAACCATGCAAGAATAGGGCTTGGCATTGGGGAAGCTTCAGAAAAACTTATCAAGAGCGTACATGATGCACGAGAGTATGCTGATGTTGTGCTCGTGGGGGATGAAAATAAGATCAGAACCACAGGTACTGAACTTGAGATAATCCATTCAATAGAGCCATCGAAAAAATTAGTGCAATTGCTTGTGGATGAAGAGATAGACGGCGCGGTTCGAGGAACTCTAAGCGCCACGAAAACGCTTTCAGCATTGAAAAATTCGCTGGGAATGAAGAAGTTATACAGGATAGCTTTGATGGAAACAGCAGATGGGATACCATTTTTCCTTGCGCCTGTGGGGATCGATGAGGGAAATTCGGTAGATGATAAGATCGAACTGATAAAGCGCGGCGCAGAGCACATGAAGCGTCTTGGTATCGAAGCTCGCGTGGGGATACTCTCAGGCGGGCGGTTCGAGGACAAGGGAAGAGATAAGGCCGTGGACAGGACGCTTGATGAGGTTGAAATAGTGACTCAGCAGCTTTTGGATATTGACATCAATGCAAAAAATTATTCCATCCTGATAGAAGATGCGATCAAAGAGGCAAACTTCATTATCGCGCCTGATGGCATTTCGGGGAATCTCATTTTCAGGACGCTTGTGTTCCTGGGAGGAGGACACGGTTACGGCGCGCCTGTGCTGATGGATAAGGTGTTCGTGGATACATCGCGCGTGAAAGAGGATGCAAAAAGGGCGATAATGCTGGCGAGCGCGCTTGTGGAATAGAATTGAAGTGAACGGATTTCTAAGGTTTAAATACTATTTCGTCACATAACGAAAAATCTCCGCTTCATCTGGAATGCACCACCAAACAATCGGATAAACGTATTTAAAGCAGCGAGTACAATATATCCTTGGTAAGATTTATGGAAACTGCAGCCTCAAATGCAAATAGTTATATGCCGCCAAGCATAGCGAACGCTACGATCCGGCTGGCGATTATTAAAGCGAAAAAATCACCTCTTATAGACTATATGCAGAAAAACATAAAAGAAACAGCCGATGTTAAAGAGATCAGGAGCAGGCTTGCCAAAATTAGCGCATCTATGGCACGGGAAATAGTGGAGAATAGGGCTGAAAGGCTATGAAATTCTATTTTCTTGATACAAGCGCCCTTGTCAAGAGATATCATTCTGAAAAAGGAACTGCTGAAATTGACGAGATTTTTTCAAGATGCCATAAAGGAGTTTTTGATTCTGGAGCTTGATGACGGGCATATAAAAGACAGCGTTGCTCTGGTTCTGAAACACAGTTTGAGAACTCTGGATGCTTTGCAGCTTGCGGTAGCTATTGGCTTGAAAGATGCAAAGCCGATTTTTGTTTGCGCCGATAAGAAGCTTGTTTCTATTGCCGAAAAAGAAGGCTTGAAGACCATTAATCCCGAAAATCAATAAGTAAAACGCATTTTTCTCATTAGATTTCTTCGTCCCCTGCCGTATTTCTCACATTCTTTGGGAAAAACCTTAAAAACAGCCATTCTAGGTTTAAATACTAAAAAGCGATTGATCACAATGCCTGCAATTAAGTCCAGATGTCACTTCGAGAACTTTTAAAAGATAAACTACAAGAAGAAAAACATCTTATTGCACAGGCTATTGTATCCCAAAATAAGAATATAAAAGTAGTCCTCCTGAAAAAAAACAAGCTTGCGGGTGAGAAGCGCACGGCAGAGTTTGAAATACTGATCGGTGACAGGACGACCACGATCCATAAAGAGAATGATTGCTTATTCAATGTTGATATCGCAAGAACATATTTTTCCGGGAAGCTGTATTTTGAACGCAGCAGGATCGCAGGTGAAGTAAAGGATGGCGAAGATATCCTTGTTTTGTTCTGCGGTGTTGGACCTTTCCTGATATGGACAGGATCATTTTCTAAGCCTAGCCCGCACCCTGCTGAAACCCGGCGGCATAGTCCATTTTTATACCTTCAAGAAGGACTTTGAAATATCTCATTTCAAGAGAGT
>JAHIFK010000298.1 GCA_018900975.1 Methanobacteriota archaeon | reverse complement strand
TATCCTTCGCTGTTCTTTTTCTGCATTCTTGCGAAGCCATGCCCATGAACTTGGAATATTATGAGCGCCCACGCCTGTTGGCAAGCCGTATCTTGCTTTCACTACTGAAAGAAGGCGAAATGATGAGCCTGCACCCTGACCAAATGGCTGGACTCCGGGGTCGTAAAGTATCTTATCAAAGCCGCATTCTTTCGCGACCGCAAGAAGTCCTTTTTCCGTAAATCCTCCGCCATCTTCAAGAAGTGCGATCCTTGCTTTTACACTGGGATCCTGCATGTTGAAACCAAGAATTATCACGCCTTCTATCTTCGATTTTGTGAGCGCCGCTATTTCCTCGCTATCGATCATCATGTTAATTGCATTATACATGGTCCGGGAGGCATATTTGTTCTTCGAGGCATGCTCAAGACCGATAAGTCTGGCTTCCTTGTCTGCTGAGTCAATAATGATCGGGGCTTTTGTGCGGTCTGCCACGAAATCCAGTCCTTTTTTCATGAGTTCAGGTGTTAATCCTACCACCTGGAACATGAAAGGAAGTTTGTGTTTCTCACCCACTTCTTCGACTTCTCTTATTAACGCTTCAGCTTTTGATTCGTCGAATTTATTGTTCTTTGCATCCACTATCTTATGCCCATCATAGAATATAGTGGGTATCAAAACTGTGGGGTTCTCGCCAACCTGACCTCCGATTTTAATGTTTCCTATTTCGATTATTTTCTGCTCTCTTGCGAATTTGAACATATTCCTCCTTAATTAGTGTAGTTCTACTTCAGGTTTGGTTTGAAAAGAGAACACGGATGACACAGATCAGACGGATTTTCACGGATCCGTGGGCATCCGTGTCATCCGCGCCATCCGTGTTCTATTTCACGATTTTTCTCTTAACCGATGACGAATGAGTTCTACTCAAGCGCCATTTTCAAACGCTTTCCAGGGTCATCAAAACTTACCTCTTCGCAGTCGAAGTATTCTGGGTCGAATTCTCCACCTGCCCATTCCAGCATCTCTTCGTATTCTTCGTGGTCTGGATTTTTGATAATCTCTAAAAAATCTTCATACCCTCCTATCCCGCCGACATCCTCAGGCGGGCATGCTCTCTTTCCTTTGATGCATATCGGATAATCAACGGTTTTTTCTCTCGGCAGTATTTTTTCAAGCTTTATTTTGTGCTCCCAGTTGTCGCCGAAGTCATAAAAATAATCAGCAAGCGGATTTTCCATGGAAAAATAGTCGGCTATCTTCTGGTTCCGTCCAACAAGGACTTTTCTCCCGAATTCATCGTCTGGAAGCCCTATATTCACCTCCAGACCTGTTGAAGGATTCATAATTTCAAACTCATGGAGATGGTAATCCGACCAGCCCATGACATCCTGGATAGCAACATGCATGTCCCAGAACGTACAGGTCTCCGGAACCTGAATTCGCCGCCAGACAGGCGGTTTGATGCCCTGGAGGGTGATCTTGAATTGATATACCTGATCGAATTTCTTTTTCATTGAGGTTCCTCTATTTTTTGAATATGGATATGGACACCTCTATCTTAGATATATTTTTGGATTTTTGGTGAGCGCGCTGTTTTCGCAGGAAATGGTAAGCCATGCGGGTAAGGCTTACAGCGCACCTTTACAGCCGCCCCACATTGAAGCCCTGCGCTTGGAACAGAAATACTTTCGCTTCATTCCACTCATATTGAAAAATTCATGAGCTTCCCTATGCGTAAGGAGATTTTATCATTTTCGCTATCTCAATCAAATTCTTTGCCGCTTGCTGTTCTTCTTTCATTGTCATTTTCCTGCCCGTAAAATCCAGCCAGATTTTTCTGAAGGTTCTCTTCCTTATTTTTCCCGCAAGCTCAAAAGCGCTGTCAGATATGTGCCTTGAAAGTCCGGCAGCAGCGCAGCATTTTGAAAGTTTTTCCAGATCAAGATTCTTCCATTGGTCTACAATAAGAGAGATAATGTCAACCCAATCTTTCTCGCGTGTTTTCGTCATGAGCTTCATTATCATCAAATCTTCCAGAGCAACAACGGGAGCTTTCACTGCTATTTTTCTGCCTTCTTCGTGAAAGCCGGAAATGCCAAGAAGCCTTGCCGAGTTCAATATCTCATCGGTTAACGGATAGCTCTTGCCCGTAGATATATCGAAAACTTCCCCTATACTGATATGCAGATCAATGTATCCGCCGTCAATTTTCTTTCTTCCAGTGAGAATGTCTTTCTTTTCTACTGCCTCGTATCCCAATGAATTCAGGAATCCTTTCAGTTTCCAGACATCACCCTTTGAGATGAAGTCCATGTCCTTCGTATAGCGATACCCTATTGTGTAGGCGCGCACAGCATAACCGCCTATGAGAACAAGCTTTATTTCCCATTTCTCGGCTTCAGTTTCAATATTTTCCAGATCCTTCAGGCTTTCAAGCTCTATGACGGCATTCTTTTCCATGAATTACACCAAATCCAATATTGCTTTTTCAAATGCGGAATACTGGAAGCATTTAACATTCCATTTTCTTTCCATATCCCGGTAATCGATGCGAACATACTTTTCATCCCTGCTGCCTATTGTGAAAGTCTTCTTCTCAATATTTCTATGAATTTGTTCGATTATAGAACTGTCAAAGACTTCTTTCCCTGCTTCCCTGTTCAAGGCTTCCAAAGAAAAACCCAGAGCATTGACTGCATGATATTCCGTGGCTGCGTTGATGACTTTTTCCCAATCTATCTTTTCCCTGTTCCTCAACAAAACTGCAAGCGCTCCTAACAAATCATTGTCTGCAAGGCTCTCTGCAGCAGTATAATGCAGCGGCTGCATATGATCTACCTTTTCTTCTGTTTCTGCGCGCTCTTTCAGGTCGCTGTGAAAATGCACGGACTGCGCTTTTGATATTGTATCATGAAAAACAGCGCCATCAACTATTGTGGAATAATCGAAAAGCTTGAACAAAGAAATCCAGCCGTCCAGATCATCTTCTGACACGGAAAAGTGGAAAATATTGACATCTCTGTAATAGTTTGTCCAGAAGCCTACCGCGCTGTCCTTTATGCTCATGTAATTCCATTTCGCATGTTTGTTAGCATATTCTGCTATTTTATCTATGAAAGCCCGCTTTCCAAGAAAACTGTAGATGGCCCATGCCTCAGTGACTTTTTCTGGAGCAAGAAGCCTGTAAAGATACACGCGCTGGTCATAATCAGCTTTCTTATGTACGGCATAGCCATTGTCCTCTATTTCGTTCAGGAGCTTTGACACGTATTTCAATTGTTTTTGCGTGAATTTTTTGGTTTCCGGATATATCATGCTCACTGCATCCTCGAACCTGAAGAAATCTTTATGGAAGCTGAGCCAGAGTCTATCATAAACCCTTTGCCGCATTACCCGCATTGGCATATTATTCACCTATTTTAGTAGGATAATTTAATATACTCTACTGTTTTGGTAGGATAAAAAGGTATGCTTCCAGGGGTTTAAGCAAAATAGATGCCGGTTGTTCTTATTATAAATAGAAAACAGAGGAATGGTGTGGGCAAGTTGGGGAGTGGTGGGTTAGTGTATTTTAAAAAGAAGTTTTACCTGCCCATCCGTACTCAACACAATCCCATGGCATATAAAACTGACCGCCAGATTAAAGTAACAAGGATTCTAAATATCATCCTTGCGCAGGTGACTTCGCAGGAAATGGTAAGCCAAGTGGGTAAGGCTTACAGCACACCTTTACAGCCGCCCCACATTGAAGCCCTGCGCTCTTACCAGGATTGTTTTCCTATCAGACTTTATGAAGTTATACTCATATATTTCTGCAATGAATCGAAATAATTGGAATCGATACTGTAAGTAGTGTACCAACCCTTTGTTTCAGTTTTAACAATCCCTTTCTCTTTCAGGTGTTTAATATGCTGTGTAATTGTGGGTGCAGAAACCCCGATTTTCTCTGCAAGGGTTTTATGATTTATGCTTCGATTATTGAAAATCTCTAAAATAATCTTTCTATGCACATCATTTTTCAGCGCAGAAATTACTGTCTGTTCTTCTTTTTTATAAGTGGAGTGGTTCAGAAAATAGCGGAGTTTTCCGTTTGTTTTGTAAGCTGCTATCATTTCTTCTGTTTTCATCATTTTCAGGTGGTGTTCGACCGTTCCTTTGTTTAATCCTGTTGCTTTTATTATCTCGCTAAAATAACTTCCAGGGCTGAATTTAATAAAACCATACAGCTTCTCCCTATTCATATTCTCGAAAACATTTGAACGGTTTATTCTCTTATATCCGCCCAAGATGGGAAGAAGCCTTATTGGAAAAAAAGTTTCAGGAGCCGTGGTTACCTGAGTAAAACCCAGCAGAAGAAGAAATAGCCAGTATGGAATAGGTTTAACCTCAATCTCATGAACATCTTCGCCTGCTACTGATGCGCCGAATTGGTTACTTTGGGAGGAACGTACCGTGTATTCAGTAGCAAAGGCTGTAGAGACCGATAATAAAAAGAAAAAATAAAGAAGGAAAATTCTCGGTCTAATGCTGAGCCACGTTAAAGGTGTAGTCCTCCGTTCCAACGACTGATACTCCATATACCTTATACTTCCATTGTCCTGATTCTACATAACCTTGACTGGGAACTACATCAATATGTATCCTGCCGTCAATTACTCCATCGCTTGAATCATAATATGTTCCAATGCTGCTGCCGCTGGGCTTATATTTGGTCAGCGAGAGGGAATTTGCTTGATTTCCCCAGTTCAGGTCAACTTCAAGCCAGTTTACACCTGTTCCTACATCTGTATACATGACTTTCGGCTATTTCAATTAATCTGTTAAGTTAAACTGGACAATCACGCCCTAAATTTGATCAATCGACCATCAAGATCATGAACCTGCATTGTATTTAATATCTTAAAAC
>JAHIFK010000297.1 GCA_018900975.1 Methanobacteriota archaeon | reverse complement strand
GTATAGCAGGTTTGAAGGATTCATGCTCATCAATGTGTCCAGAACAGTTCTCAATTCCTCGCGGCTCATTCCATCCAGCCTTTTAGCGGCTTCATCCCCATCGGTATATCCTCCATCGAGATATTGCAAAAGCATAGCAGCACCGTGTTTGCAATTGATTCCATAAGGGCATGAACATCGATTATGCAGATCGGAAAGGTCAACTTCGGTTTTGTATTTAGCAGATCCTTCTACCTCTCCAGTTAGCTTATTCTTGAACTTGATCACATCTGTAACTCTTCCTTCTACAAAATAATCAAGACCCCGCTCAAAAATTATTTCGCTGTAGACCCGTTTGATATCTTCTTCCTTAATCGTAATCGGAACACACCCTTATCTTTTCTCTCGTATAATTCTTCACCATATTTGATTCAAAACTCATTCTTCCTTCGATCATCACCAATATTTGTTCTCTGCACAACACTTTCTCTGATATTCACCTGCGTACTGCCGCCTTCACCCATCTCAAAATTCGTCCTCTGCACCACAGAATCAATGATATTGATCACCTGCGAGTTCTCAATGATCCCGATCTCCTTCGCGTTCTGCACCGACCCCACAAGATGCCGCAAGCTGTCTGCCATCTCGTTCATGAATCCGTTCAGCCCATACTTCTTATCTGAGTGCGCGCGCAAAACAACCTGTGTGAGTCCCTTGTAATTTAGAACAACTGCAGTCAGGAGGTAATAGGCTTTCTCCCCGATCGCCTCGCCTGAGAGATAAATAACCTTCTTATCCTCAAGGTTGTATTCCCTGACCCCGTACAGCATGTGCCTGCATGTCTCGCCCATGAACTTGGCTAAATCCTCGACGCTGATGCCTTTGAAAGAGATGCCTTCCTGAACGAACTCGCTATTCGCTGCAAGCCTGCTGTACTCGCCTTCGCTTATAGGCTTTTCTTTAAGGAATGGGCAGACACAGTGCACTTCCTTGGGGCGCATGTGAAGGGTCTGCTTTTTTCCGGTGTGGTCTTTGTAGGTAATGAGGGCGTTTATTTGCTCGTTGTGGATGCAGTCGAGTGGTTTGAGGGTGTATTTTGCTGTTCGCTTACCTTTCGGGATAATATTGTTAAGATTTTTAATTTCACTATCATTCATTGAAAAAAGATTTTTGGGATAATCAATAATTGTCGTCACATCCAATACTGCAAAATTAGAATTATTCTCCACACGAATACCAAAGTTCAAATCGTTATTTTGTAGCACTTCGTAACCTCTTTTTATATCAAGTTCGTGGGATATATAATCTGTTTTGTTCTCTACTACACAGATTTCTTCTGCGTTTCGAATAACAGAATTTATCTCATTAAATTCAGCCCTGCTTGACTGCTCAGTAGCATGCAGAGATGCACTTTCACGACGCCGTTTGGACAGAACTATTGTGCCAATAGCTATGAGAGCAATGATTCCTCCTCCGATCATAACCCAGTTTTTTGAATCTTGATTATCTAGATTAGACTGACCATAAAGGGGCTTCATGCCATACTGTGATATAACTTCCTGATTGCCTTTCAGGAGTTCCTGTACAACAAGCATTGACTCGTATATACCTTTTCCGTAATCCCCATTCCTGAAATTCGGCTTAATTATCCTTTCACCGATATTGACATACATGCTGTCGGTAACAGTGCCTTCAAGCCCGTAGCCGACTTCGAACCTGTAATCGTGCGACTCTTTTGCTACAATAATAAGAAGACCATTGTCTTTATCTTTTTTCCCGATGCCTGCCTTCTCAAAAAGCTTTACAGCATACATCTCCATTGATTCGCCTTCAAGCGACTCTATGGTCACGACCGCTATCTCCACAGTAGATTCTTTTTCTATCGCCCCTGCAAGCTGCGTTATTTTTGCTTCATAAGACTGGTCGATCATGTTAGCATTGTCTGTGACATAACCGCTAAGCTGGGGATAACTGACAGCAGATGCTGTTGGGAGCAACAGTATCAGGATAATTAACCATGTCCACCTCATAATTTCAACTGATTATCTTATACAGGTATATAGCAATACCTTCGCCATCCAGTATTCCAGCAAATATTTAACCAAATGCCGATAATAGGTAAAATTAATGCTGATTAATAGCGAAGGTATTGATATATACTAAAATCCATATTATATTCAACCAGCATGTCAAATAAATCCCTCATCGACCTCTCAAAAACCCTGGGCAGAAAGAGCAGGTTCGACATATTAAAAAAACTGGGCATAAGATCATACAGGAACACTGAATTATCCGAAGATCTATCCCTGCGTAAGGAGAGGATCTCTGAATCTCTCTCAGACCTCGTCTCCTCCCGCCTTGCCATAATGTTCGAGAGGGAAGCCATCATTGGCGAAAAACACACAATGTATGTGGCTTCTCCATTCGGGAACGAGATACTTGATATTAATGACAAGCTCGACACCATCAAGGAAAAATTCCCCGAAAAGATAATGGATTTTGGGGACGGCATTGCCTATATCCTGCAGTATTACCTGGAAACTGATGTCAAAGTTACACATAACACGATAATGACAAGGGGAGGACGCAAGATAAATCTGGTCATAGAAAGAGCGTCATGCGAGAAGAAAAACTGCGAAATCACATGCCATCCCCTGATCAAAAATGTAATTAAGCGGTTCGGGGAACTCGATGAGTTTGAGAGCGCAACTCATGACAGATGCACATTCAACATAAAATTCTGGCGCAAATGATCACTCATACTGTTTTTTTGCTGGTTTGAAACTGTCCAGTATACGCCCTATATGTTTCAGTTCCCCGTCCAGCCACTCCTCTTCCCCCTGATCCCTTTTATCATCCAGCATCAAAGATACGTTCTCAAAAAGCGCTGTCGGTATGCTCCTTCCGATAAGCTCCCGCGCCGTAGATTCTATCATTCTCTGCACTTCGTCATGGGTCAAAAATCCATCCCTCTCACATTCGATCAGGAGATTGCCCGTAGTTTCAACTTCCGAAAGTATGCTCATTTTTTTCCGGGCATAATCATTCTTACCGAGGTTCGGGAATTCCGAATAGAGCCGTTTATTAAAAAACTTAGTCGAGATCAGTCTTGCTTTTTCCGTTCCGATTATGTTTTCCCAGTCACTCAGCATCGCCGCGTTCATGCACATGATTATGTTATATTAGTTAATAAAAAATGTTACCTGAAAAATGTATGACATTTATCATACATCTTTATTCACGCTTCTTTTTTCATAGCCTCTTCGATCTGTTTTATCCCTTCCTCGATCCTGGGATCCAGCTTTTCCCCGCCTGAAGTTCCTGCCTTTTCCATCGTTTTAACGATGTTATCTAGGTTCATGTCTGTTCCTGATGATCTTATCAAAGTCTCATTTGTCAAGTCAAGCGCCGCTGAAAGAGCGCTGTCTATCTGTTCTGCTTTCAGGATGGTCTTATCAAACTCCGCTTGCATCGCTGCAATATCTTTAACATCTGATCCCTCGACAGTAGTGTCGCTCATTTCCTTTGCGAAAGCAAGGAATTCATTTGATACATACAGTGCGTCGCGCTGGAGCTTGATCCCCTCCATGTGAATAAGGAGTTTCTTCGCCTTTTTTATTTTGTCATTCATAGTGAAATATCCGGCTGCGAGACGTTTTATCATTTCCTCGTCCTTTAATCTTGCCGCTTCTACCCCCTGTTCCCAGTATCTTTTCTTAATGCCATCACATTCATTGATATAATTGTTTACCACCGATTTTGCCTTCCTATAGGAGATCTCGCGTTCGATTTCCAGCTCCCTCTTAGATTTCTTATGAAATAGTCCCATATATTTATGATTATATCGACATGTTAATAAAAGTTTGCAGGGATTTAGCTTTGGATTCACGATTTATTATAGAAATTTTTTGGGAACAGTGTGAATTTGGGGCATTAAGAAATTGTGTAATATACTCTGGAAATCCTGATAATGCTGAAGAGCAATATAGAATATATGTTCAAGAAGAGCAAACCGCTATCAATAAGTAAGAGGAGGTTCTGCGCTGACATTTAAACTCGTTTCAGGATTTGAACCTGAGGGCGACCAGGTTCAGGCGATAGAGAAGCTTGCTCAGGGAATAGAGCAGAGCATGAAGCGCCAGACCCTTCTTGGCGTAACAGGCTCAGGCAAGACCTTCACTGTGGCTAACGTGATACAGAAAGTTCAGCGACCGACACTCGTCATATCGCACAATAAGACGCTTGCTGCACAGTTATATTCTGAGTTCAAGGCATTCTTCCCTGAGAATGCGGTGGAGTATTTCGTTAGTTACTACGACTACTACCAGCCAGAGGCTTACATCCCGCAGACTGATACCTACATCGAGAAGGATGCATCTATCAACGAGGAAATAAACAGGATGCGGCTCTCAGCCACGCGTTCGCTTTTTGAGCGGCGCGATGTGATAGTAGTTGCAAGCGTCTCCTGCATCTACGGCATAGGCTCTCCCCAGGAATGGCATGATATGGCCATGATACTGAGGATTGGTGAGAAAAATGAGCGAAGGGCGATACTTTCACGGCTTGTGGATATGCAGTACCAGCGCAACGACATGGATTTTTCTGCAGGAAAGTTCAGGGTGCGCGGGGATACCATTGAAGTGTTCCCTTCATACGCTTCAACCGGGATGAGGATAGAACTTTTCGGAGACGAGATCGAGAGAATATCTGAATTTGACCCTCTGACCGGGAAACCGATAAGGGAAAGTGAGGGCGTAGTAATATATCCTGCCAAGCATTTCGTGATGCCGCAGGAAAAGATCGATATTGCGATCGAATCTATAGAAGCTGAACTTGAGGAGAGGCTGCATGAACTAAGATCCATGGGGAAAATCCTTGAAGCAGCGCGCCTGGAGCAGAGGACAAAGTTTGACATCGAGATGATGCATGAGATCGGGTACTGCCAGGGGATCGAGAACTACAGCCGCCATATGGACGGAAGGAAATCCGGTGAGCCGCCATACTCACTTATTGATTATTTCCCTGATGATTATCTTGTGGTGATAGATGAGTCCCATGTCACGCTGCCTCAGATAAGGGGAATGCACGCTGGCGACCATGCGCGAAAGGGATCGCTTGTGGACTACGGTTTCAGGATGCCTTCTGCTTATGATAACCGCCCGCTAACGTATGGCGAGTTCGAGACACGGGTCGATCAGGTGCTGTACGTTTCTGCAACACCTGCTGATTATGAACTTGCTAACAGCGCGCAGGTGGTGCAGCAGATAATCAGACCGACAGGGCTGGTTGATCCTGAAATTGTTGTTAAACCGGTTAATGGGCAGATAGACGACCTGATGGCTGAGATACACGCAAAGACCGAAAGGTCTCACAGGGTTCTTGTCACAACGCTCACGAAAAGGATGGCTGAAGACCTGACTGAGTACTTTATCACCATGGGTATCAGGGCGCGGTACATGCATTCAGAGATAGAAACGCTTGAACGCATCGATATAATA
This sequence comes from Methanobacteriota archaeon, assembly GCA_018900975.1. Classification (GTDB taxonomy): domain Archaea; phylum Halobacteriota; class Methanosarcinia; order Methanosarcinales; family Methanoperedenaceae; genus Methanoperedens. The sequence goes on along the minus strand of JAHIFK010000297.1, from coordinate 5,733 downwards.
CGCGGGCTGCGCCTTGGGGAATTCGATGTGCTTGTGGGTATTAACCTGCTTCGAGAGGGGCTTGACCTTCCTGAGGTTGCGCTTGTGGCTATACTTGATGCTGATAAGGAAGGGTTCCTGCGCTCAGACCGCTCGCTTATGCAGACAATTGGCAGGACATCAAGGAACATAGAGGGAAGGGTGGTGATGTACGCAGACAGGATCACAGGTTCAATGCAAAGGGCGATAGATGAGACCGACCGCAGGCGAGCGATGCAGATAAGGTACAACGAGGAACATAATATCACGCCGCAGACAATTCTGAAAGCAGTGGAGCCTCGGGCACCTCAAGCGGTGCTTCCGCCTAAAGAGGAGATGTTCAATTACATCATAGAGCTTGAGTCTGCTATGCACAGGGCTGCGAAGAACATGGAGTTTGAGAAAGCGGCAGAACTGCGGGATATGATAGCGAAGCTGAGAAAAACGGTGTGAGTTCGTGTCGGGTTTTATTTGTTTAGAATTTTGTTGCTGACGATACAGTCCCCAGGTTGAATTTCGCAACTTCTGCTTGTAATTCTTCTGCAAGTTTCACCAGTTCTTGGATTGCTCTCAATTGCTTATCCACTGATACTACCTGCTCTTCTGCCGCTGCTGAGGCCTCCAGGGTTCCTGCTGCTGATTCTTCGCTGATAGCTGATACCTCTTCAACCGATACTGCGACCATTTCAATAGACGCAGCCTGCTCTTCTGCCGCCGTTGCAATCCCCTGTACCATTTCAGCCACCTCTCCAGACGCTTTGACGATGCTGTTAATAGCAAAGGTCGAATTTCCAAATGCCTTAGTTCCTTCATCAACAGTTTTCGTCCCCTTCTCCATGCTTTCCACAGCCTGTTTTGTTCCCTGCTGGATTTCCTTTATGAGTGCAATGATCTGGGTGGCTGATTTTCTTGATTCTTCTGCAAGTTTCCTAACTTCATCAGCTACAACTGCAAACCCCCTGCCATGTTCCCCCGCACGGGCAGCCTCAATGGCTGCATTCAGGGCAAGAAGATTTGTTTGATCGGCGATAGCAGTTATCACACTGATTATCTCGCCTATCTTCTGGGACTTTATATCAAGGTCTTTTATTACAACAGCTGAATCATCTACAGTCGACTTGATTTCTATCATTTTCTGTGCAATTTCGTTTGATATCTTACTCACTACTTCCTGAGCTATCTTATTGGCATTTCCTGCACTTTCGGACGCTTTATGGCAATTAGCTGCAACCTGCTTCACGCTCTCTGACATTTCGCTCATAGTACTGCTCATTTCTGTCGTCTTAGAAGCTTGCTGACTTACCCCCTTTGCTATCTCCTGTGCAGTGTTGTAAACCTGCTCTGTGGAAGCTTTCATCTTCTCGCTTGATGCTGAGAGTTCCGAAGCTGTAGAAGCTACCACGATTGCCGAGTCCTGCACCTTTCCTATGACGCCTTTTAAGTTCTCAGTCATTGTACCGATAGCAGTAAAAAGCTGTCCGATCTCATCGTTTGATGTACTCTTCAAATTGACCGTCAGGTCGCCTTTTGCGACTTTGTTGGAGATAAGAAGCATAGCAGCTACCGGCTTTGTGATAGAACGGGTTAAACCTATACACATAAAGATAGAAGAAACTATGGCAAACATTATGAAGAGGATAAGCATCTGTTTTGGATCAATAAAGCTACTGATGCTGTCACCATAAAGACCAAGGTAACCGACAATAAGCATCAGTATATCGACAACAACAAAGCTATAAGCAATTTTCATCCCAATTTTGAACCTATTAAGGGTCAGTTTATTTGCCTTATCCAGAATATCCGTTAAAATCATAATAAAACATGAGAGATTTAAACATTATTACTATATTGCATATGAAATCACCACATGATATACAATGTTGTGAAGAATGTGTGAATTGTATCCTTCAAAAAAACCTGAATATAAAGGACATCGGTGAAACACAAGGATATAGAGATAACGAAAAAATTAGTATAGTCGGGAAAGATGATAGGAATCGAAGTGCTTGACAACGTAATAATAGGAGTAAAAAGAGAATTCACCTGAGCCAATGCTCAGGTAGAGCAGGTGCCGCAGATATATTCTTGCGCCACGTGTGTATCAAGGTCAAATTCGAACTTGCTATCACCGCACGAATCGCAGACTTTCCTCTTCATTACGATTTCTGGTATTTGTTTTGTCTCCATGTATATCACCTATCTATAATGATTATTCATTGTATTTAAAGCTTATCATTATTAATAATGATAATTTTGTCATATCGGCTCATCCTTATATTCTCATGCTGCATAGAACAGGGCATGGCAAGCTACCAGAATATCGTAAAGGATGTTATAAAGAAAGCCGATATCCTTCTTGAGGTCGTAGATGCCAGGTTTCCGGACGAGACGCGAAATAGCGAAGTGGAAAATGAAATTGCCCGTTCAAGGAAGCCGTTCATAATAGTCATCAACAAATGTGATCTTGTATCAAAGGAAACACTTGATAAAACCAAGATCCGCCTGTCAAAAATCGCCCCAACTGTCTTTATATCCAGTAAGGACAGGTCAGGGACAACGATCTTAAGACACAAGATACTTGAAATCGCAGCCATAAAAGGGCGCGATATACTGGTCGGTTCAGTTGGTTATCCTAACACAGGTAAATCATCCGTGATCAATGCCGTGACAGGCAGGCACAGGGCCGGAACGTCCCCAATATCCGGCCACACAAAAGGAGAGCAACTTGTGAAGGCCGGTTCGCGGATAAGGTTCATGGATACTCCCGGGGTGATACCGTTTGATGAGAACGATGAGACAATACTTGGCTTTCTTGCAGTGAAGGATGCGACACACCTGAAGGACCCAACAGGTGTTGCGATGAAGATAATTGAGAAATTTTGCACGCAAAACAAGACTGCACTGGAATCATTTTATAATGTCACAATAGAAGGACAGGATTCCTATGATACACTTATTCTCATAGGCAGACATAGCAACTACCTGCAGAAAAAGGGCGAGGTAGATGAAACAAGGACTGCTGTAAAGATAATAAATGACTGGCAAAAAGGGCTGCTTATGATATAATTACATCATGCAGCTTTTTGATTGATATCCTTAACCCTTCCGACCCGGCCATCCATTAATTCAACTTTTATTCCATGGGGATGAGATGAAGAATTAGTTAAAATTCTCATTACAATACCCTGCGTTATTTTCCCACTCTTCTGATCTTGTTTTAAAACGATGCCTACACTTGATCCTACTTTAATATTTTCCCTGGAACTGCCTTTATTCATAATTAAAAGTATTTTCATGATTATATAAACTTATACCCTTCTATTTTATTGCACCCACATCCGCAAACCCCTGTCTCTGCCCCGTACCAGCCTCGCGCTGCAGTTTCTCCTGGTGGAACAATAACTTTATAACATTCTGCGCATGCTCGCGCGTGCGCCTTTCCATGAGCCAGGCAAGCTCTTTCCCGTCCTTTGCCTCGTCCTCATGGACAAAGACCTCGATGATATGCGTATTCGTCATAAGCTGCGCATGAATTATCCCCTGCGAGGCTTCATGGGCGCACATCTTGTCTATTTCCTGAGCGCCGGGCATACCCAGGGCCATCACTATATCACATTTTTTTTCCTCTATAAGTTTCTTGCAGGCCACAGGCAGGTCTTTCACTCCCGGTACTGTGTAGTGCTCTATCTGTAGGGATGCTCCTTTTTTAAGCTCATCGATGGCGATTTTCCCCATGTTGATGCGGGAGAAGGTTGTATCCGCGATTCCGACTCTTGGCATATCTGATGATGTAAAAGGCTTTTAACTATATAAAATAGATATCTTATCCGCTCTTGGGCAGGAACGGCGTTAGCCAGCCTATGAATGAATTCATGCTCCTTGTCTGCAAATATAGCGTCCCTGTCCCTCTGAACTCTGCCACAAGACCCTCACCGCTGAGTATTGTTGATTTAAGACCGCCAACCCTCTTAACGCTGTAATCCAGACCTTCGGTGAAAGCTACCATGTGTCCAGTATCTATGATGAAGGTCTCTTCTTTCATCTTGACCTCATGTATCGCCCCGAAGCTTGAGATGAACGCATCCCCGGTCCCGCTCATCTTCAGGAGAAATAGTCCCTCGCGGGAGAAGAAGGATTTAGCGCCGCCCCATTTGGTATCAAGGCTAAGCTGAGGAGAGGATGCCATATAGCTTCCGTTCTGTATATAGAGTGTTTCACCATTGAGCCTGTGATGAGTTATGTCCCCCTGATAGGGCGGAGCAAGACCCACTACACCTTTTGTTTTTGTAGCTATCTCGATTCCGGGGGACATATATACCATAGCCCCTGATTCTGCTTCTATCCGTTCTCCCGCTTCCAGTTTTACCTCAACCAGAGTATACGCTGGTTTATACAATATTTCATGCTGCATGATGGAGGAATTGTCATGATATTTAATAAACATAGCGCAAACACATAAACAAAAATTGAAATGTAAACGAAAACTATTTATTGTTGTCCTCCCTATATTGACATGTTCGCTAAAAAACGAACAAGATAAGCGGGTTTTTTTTACGATACCACCCCACTCCCCTTCCCGCTTATCTTACTCTTATTTTCTTTTGAACTACATTTCGAAAGATTTATAACGTATAATATGATAGTCGATTAAAACTATCCAACATTAGTTTTTAATGGTGATTTCAGGATAATAAAGGAGGATTAAATAAATGGTATTAGACTTGACCATGAGTATGGCTATACTTGCACTCATGGGAGCGCTTGCTACTATTGCCGGATGCCTTGAGGATTTAGAATCCGATGTAGGTTCCCAGAGCAACCCCAACTCCCAGGTACAATTAGCCCCTCAAATGAATTTTCTGCATAGAATATACAACAAAGCGGTCTCAGGCGAACCTGTAAGCAACGGTATGTCCGCAGTGATCTCAGGTACGGTAACTGTAGTGCTACTGGACAAGGGAGTCTTTTTGCTGACATCTATAGCATTAGGCGCATTAGTAGGAGCAATAGTGCTGGGCATCTTTGCGACCACTTCATACGCAGGCAGGGTAGCCAGCCAGGCAAGGTTCAAGCAGCCTTTGTACATGGATATTATGAGATATACCACACCCTCGATCATATCACATAATTTCATAATGAACGTCTGTCTTGTATCCTTGGCATATATCCAGTATGAAATGCTGGGGCATCCCTTTCCCATTCCCTTCCTCGCACTGATATGGGGAATAACTTCCGGGGCTGTAGGCTCTTCTGTGGGCGATGTCCATTACGGGGCTGAGAGAGAGTTCCAGAACCGCGAATTCGGGTGCGGTCTTAACACGGCGCTTTCCGGCAGGATCGTGATTAAAGCCGAATCAGGGCTGAGGAACAGCATAGATAACGTCTGGTTCTGCGCCAAGTATGGAGGACCAGTCACTGGTCTGGGGCTTGGTTTAGTCGTTTTCCTTAGCAGCTGGCCTGCAACAATAATTCAGCCCAAGACGCAAGATGATTTCTGGCTGACAATAATCATAGGACTTATTATTGTGGTTTTACTGGGAATTGCACACAGGCTTGTTGAATATAGTATCAATAACGCGTATGGTCCTTATAAGGAAGAAAAAAATGAAAAGGAGGCTGCAGCATAATGGCTACTGAATTATTACTTTTAAGTTTGCAGGAGATACTCTTTATAGCTATCAGCGGCACTCTTATCTGCATTGCTGTTCACTTCGT
>JAHIFK010000296.1 GCA_018900975.1 Methanobacteriota archaeon | reverse complement strand
AGAATAAAGCGGTGCGGTGTTCATTATGCCACTCCGGATGGCAGGATCATTCCGTTCTGCACATATAATACATTATACAGGGTTGAAGTTGAAAAGAAGTTTGCAATGCCGCTCTTAAGGGCAATAGCATAAAATATCTGATTGGTTATCTGTAAATTTAATAAAAGAATATTACAGGGAACCTCTTTATCTTTCGCGATATCTTAATGTGATGAAGGACAGGCTTCCGGCGTCATTACTGGTCTGTAATTCTCCTGCGCGGTTCTACCTCAGTGACTACGACCGCACTTTTCGCAGTACCTCGGTCAAATAGCAAAAGACTGGAGCCAGATTTCGCACTGCGGTGCTGAAATCGGGCGGGTTCAGGCAAAATATCTTCTCGAAAAATTAAGAGGTGTCTATGCAACAATATAAACTTAGAATCGAAGATATACCAGTAGAAGAAAGGCCGAGCAACCGGTTAATCTCGAGCGGCGCAGCGTCCTTAAGCAATGCCGAACTCCTGTCGATAATTCTCAAATCGGGTTCGGTCGCTGAGAATGCAATTAACCTCTCACAGAGAGTCCTGTCGCAGTACGACTTAAAGCAGCTCTCCGCAATAGATGCACCCCAGCTCATGAAGATCCACGGCATTAAGTTCGGAAAGGCTGTCCAGATCGTAGCCTGTTTTGAGCTGGCAAGGAGACTGGAGACGTTTGACAGCTCATCAAAGTCCAAGATCAACTCTCCGGAAGACGTCTACAGGCGCCTCTATCCGGCAATGAGGGAATCAAAGAAGGAACATTTTGTGGAATTGTGCCTGGATACCAAGAACCAGGTGATCAGGGAAGATACTATATCCATTGGTTCGCTCAACGCAAACATCGTTCATCCAAGAGAAGTATTCCGCACCGCCCTGATCGAGTCGGCAGCACACATTATTGTAGCACACAATCACCCATCTGGCGACCCCACGCCGAGCAGGGAAGATATCGATATCACAAAGAAACTGGTGGAAACCGGGAAGATAATGGGCATTGAAGTTCTCGATCATGTCATAATCGGCGACTGCAGGCACTTCAGCATGAAGGAGGCTGGGCACATATGAAAGAGGATACCTGCGATAAAGCAATAGAGATACTGCAGGCTACATCAGATGGGGACAAGCTTGACCCACTCGATTTAAAGCTCGTAGAGAGCGCAGTCAATGGTTTTCTAACAGCAGATGGTATTGAGGCGTTCAACAAACTTCATAAAACAGTTGCCGCCGGGGAATATAAGCAGCCCTGGTTCCACGGCATAGAGAACATGACCATAGACGATGTGGGATTCATTTACTGGAAAGGTGCCAGAGTAGAACATTATGAACAGCCGTGGGCTTATTCAAAAGATGCAAAGGAGAGTGCCCAGGAGCTGAAAAGAAGATGCGAGATCCTTGAAAGCAAAGGTATACCACTCAATGTCACAACAGTGATCTGGAGATGGAAGGAGGGTGGGTGAAGTGTACGGCTGGATAATAACAAGAGATGTCCTGTTCGAAAAAGGAGACCATAGAGAATGGGAAACAGATGCTACCGGGACAATGGGTGGCCATAATACCACTTTCACAAAAGAAGAGATTTTGAAAGGAGTTGCCTTTCAGATGTTTGATGACGACATGAACCTGTATTATGAAGGAAAGATTGTCGGGGATTATGATGGGTTCGAACCCCTTGATGATTTTGGGATGCCAAATGCCGGATGCACGTCGATCTGGTACGATGGAAAGCGTTTATAATTAACACTGCGGTAGAGCGGTGTCTTTTTGTATTACAGTAGTAATACTTATATCATATTACAATAGTATTACTATTGTAAATAAACGAGAAAAAGAAGGTGATAAAATGTTAGTAGAATCAGAATTTGAAGGGAGCGCTGACGCCATAGTTACGCTCTATAACAAATGCCTGCGCTGCCACCGCAGGATCAAAACTCCTCAGGTATACGGTCCAACGTGCTCAAAGAAAGTACAGGAAGCAGTTCAGGAGAAACAGCGTGACAGCGCCGACGCTGCGGGGGGTGAAGTTTCGCACTGCGGTGCTGAAACATCAACCCCCCTTGGTCGGACATATTGAAATGATGTAAATTATGGGTTAGCTCCAATGTGGTTAAAATCCGCAGTCAGCCCATGATTTACCTCCTATAAAAAAGTGAAAGGTGAAATATGGAAAATATAGAACAAACATCTTTAGAAATAAAGGAAAGATTCGCGAAAGTGAATGTACAGCTGCAGGAAAAAGACATAACTGAAAGGCTCTCGATCCTTGTGAATAAGTTCAGGGTGCCGCTGAATGAGGCACGAAGGAACGTGACCAACTACTTCCTGAAGGTCCACAACATCAACCAGGATGAGTTCTTTGCTAACGCAGGGTTCGCCAATCAGAGCCCGGTCAAGATCGCCGAACTGACCCAAGATAACAAGTGGTGCTCTTTCATCGCAAAGGTATCGATGCTCTGGGAAGCTCGGCATGAGAAGATAGCCCAGACAGGCGTGCTTGGTGACGAGACCGGCACCATAGTGTTCACGACATGGAAGTCAACAGGTTCCTCCGTTCTCGAAGAAGGCAAGTGCTATACCTTCAAGAATGTAGTGACGTCTGAATGGCAGGGCAGAATGTCCATCAAGGTCAACAAGAACTCTGAGATACTGCCATACCAGGAAGATGTCACCATTGCCAAGAAACTTGTTACTGTTGTGGGTGCAATGGTGGATATGCAGCAGGGCTCTGGCCTGATAAAGCGCTGCCCTGAATGCCACAGATCGCTGTCAAAGGGCTCCTGCGCGGAGCATGGAAAAGTTGAAGGCGTTTATGACCTGAGAATCAAGGGTGTAATCGATGATGGCGTCAACTCGCGGGACGTAATTCTCAACAGGAAGCTGACCGAAGAGCTGACAGGCATCACTCTGGCTAAGGCGAAGGAAATCGCAACAGAGTCACTTGACGCTGGAACGGTTGCTGACGAGATGGGGT
>JAHIFK010000030.1 GCA_018900975.1 Methanobacteriota archaeon | reverse complement strand
TTAACCTGAGGGAGCACTGCGGTTGGGTGCACGACAGGGAGGAAGCTACAGAAAAAGCGGTTTCTCTTGTATGCGCAGCGATCAATTGTCCTCAGGATGGAAGGAAGAGAATAATAGATCCAGGAAAGGATGTACTTATCATCGGACCAGCATCACCCGGCATTCAAATAGCGCAGCGCATGTCCGGGTGCGCGAACATCCGGCTCCTGATAACTGAACCCTGCGACTCAGGCGCAGCTAATCATACGGGGATCAATATTTTGACAGGCAGGGTTAATAATATAGTAGGCGGTCCCGGTGATTTCAGGATAAATATCCTTAAAAATCCTGTTTCGAGCGAGGAATGTATTTCATGCGGGAAATGCATCGATGTCTGCCCCATAAATGCCATAGACCGGTATCCTGTTTTTTCCATAAGCGAAAAATGCGACAGGTGCGGAAAATGTTATGATATCTGTCCCTCGCAGGCTATCGACCTTGAGGATAATATCACAACCCTGAAAACCGGACAGGTGCTGGCTATCGGGAAAAATGCCATTTATCCTGATGAGAAAAAAGGTTTCTATATTACAAGTATTGGTAACGATGTCGAAGGAACGGTCAGTCTTGCCCTTCCTGCTGCCATGGAGATCATAGCGAATATAGGCGGTATAGAGAGGGATGCACCTGCTAAAGCTATGCTGGAAGGCTGCGCGGCAGGAAAGAGTGGTTTACAGGGATGCACCATGTGTGAAAAAGCCTGCCATCACGGCGCCATAATACGAAAAGACGATAATATCGAATTCGATGAAATATCATGCACAGGATGCGGCGCGTGTGCTTCAGTCTGTCCTCTCTCGCTTTTCAGGATGGAAGATGATATTTACGGTAAGATGGAATCTCTTCTTGGCGGATATTTACCTGCGAATTCCAGGCGGAAAGTAAAAGATCATAAGATACTCATGTTCACCTGTGCACATAGCATCCCCCTGCTTGATGCTGCCGGGGCCCAGAAGATAAAGTATCCTCCGGTTCTTCCGCTTTTTGTACCGGGCATTGATAGCATTGCAGGATCACATATCCTGAGGGCTTTTGACCTTGGGGCTGAGGGTGTAATAATGCTGGGTTGCGGCGAATGTATGGGACATGTCAGCGAAGAGGCTTTATCACTTACGGGTATGATACTTGACGGGTTCAAACTCGGCGATCGCATCAGTGTGATCAGGAATAACGATGACGTGAAAGGTTTGACGAAATCCCTGGAACAGTTCAGTGAACGCATCACATCCAGCCCGAAAAAGAAGCATAAACCTGCTGAATTAAAAAACACCTCTAACCACCATATCATGCTTGAAATTATCGCCTCGCTGTCTGCAAAAACTGGCATAGTTCCCATCTCAGTTATTGAGGATACTACAGTGCCTTTTGCAGAAATTTCCATAGGCGCATCATGCACGGTATGCGGAGCCTGTACATCCATGTGCCCCGCTGGCGCGCTCATAAAGGATAACGGAAGCATAGCATCCGTATATGGGAACTGTATAGCCTGCGGGCTGTGCGAAAAGGCGTGTCCTGAAAAAGCGCTTAAAATACGGAGGGTGCTTGACATGGAAAGACTGCTCAATGCCGCCCCAACTACTCTGTTCAGATCCGAACAACAGGTGTGCGCTTCATGCAATAAACCCTATATGACTCAGGCTGCTTTTGACAGGATCGCAGGTTCATTTATTGAGAACGTAAGAGGCGACCTCAAACCACAGGAGCAGGTCGAACTTATTAAAAACCAGGTAGAACTGCTCAGATATTGTGAAAATTGCAGACCCACAAAAGCAATATTAAAAATGGAGATGCTGGCATGATAGATGAAGTATTTAAAGCAAGAGCAAATTTCTATGCATTCCTGTCAAGGATGTTCGTTGAAGAGCCGCCTTATGAACTGGCAGAAGATATTGCAAGCGGAAAATTCCATTTCCCGCAAACAACTTCGAACAATTGTGATTTTTCTGAAGGACTATCTCTCTTTGAGAAATTCGCAAAGGGTAATAATGATGCAGCAGATATTCATGAAAAGCTGTGCAGGGAATTTACCCGTCTTTTTGTAGGTCCCGTGCCTGCAATATTCCCGTATGAATCAACGTTTATTGACGGTTCAATGATGGGAAAGTCACTGCTTAAGGTCAAAGAAGAATACAGGAAGGCAGAGCTTTTGAGAGCGCAGGAATATCATGAACCAGAAGACCATATTGCCATGGAACTCGGGTTTATGAGCAATCTATGCATGAACGGAGCAAGTGGATCACTTAGAATGCAGGGTGATTTCTTAAAAGACCATCTTTCAAAATGGGTCCCGGCATTATGCGATGAAATCTGTGAAAAAAGCACCAATGATTTCTACAGGGGCATCGGAAAAATAACAAAAGGGTTCCTGGTTTCAGAACATGAACTCCTGGACGAACTGCATGAAGGTAAAGGTTAAATAATAAAAAACCAAAGTGATAAGTGATGATAGGAACTCAAGAAATGATATTGATACTGATTCTTGCGTTGTTTTTATTTGGACCTTCAAAACTCCCTGAACTGGCACGGTCCCTGGGAAAAGCGGCAGGGGAATTCAAGAGAGCGCAGAAGGAAACCGAGCTTGATATAAATAGATTTAATAAGATGCCGGAGGATAAAGATATAAAGATACATAATCTGGCGATCGAAATGGGTATAGATGTAAAAGATAAAAGCTCTGAAAAACTTGTTGAGGAAATACGTTTTAAGATCAGATCGAAGGAGAAATTAGATATGAAGACATCAGGTGTATAATATGGCGCCACCAGGAGCTATGGAAATTGGGTTGATAGTTGTTGCGATAATTATTTTATTCGGTGCAAGCAAGATCCCGGAACTTGCCCGCTCGCTCGGTAAAGCAACGGGGGAGTTTAAAAAGGGAAAACAGGAAATCGAGCGTGAATTGACAGATGTCGAAAAATCCATCAAAGAAACCCCTGAGGAAACTAAATCTTCAAAGGTAAAACAGATGGCCCGCGACCTGGGAATTTCGACCGAGGGTAAAACTGAAGAACAATTGCTGGACGAAATTCAGAAAAAAATGCCCAAAGTAAAATCCGAAACTTAATCTAATAAAAAAATAGGGATTGTAAAATGTTTTGGTATTAGTATCCTAAAAACCGCAGATGAACGCCCAGAGTCGCGCCTCTGGAGGGCGCATCTGCGTTTATCTGCGGTTTCATATTTTTTCAAATATTTCATGATAGCCCCCCATCACCAAACTTTTAGACAGCCCCAAAATATAAAAAGATTTATTTCTTCTTTGACTTCTCTTTTATCAGGAACTTCAGCAGATCCTTGCTCAACCTGGTCTCCCTTCCCAGCCTGTCAAGCACTGCTTGTTCAGATGAGCCGCCTGCCTTGAGTTCCTGCATTCGTTCAAAGACCTCTGGTTTTATCTCCGAGTATTCATTGATGTCTTTCCTGTGTCCCCAGACATCGCCTTCAAGCAGCGAAACATCCTGCATTTCAAGGAACATCCTGGTGGAGTTGGAAATCGTTTTGATATAAGAACTTGGAATATGTATTGCCTTTACATTGGGACATGTCTGCACAAGTGAAAAAATATCCTTATTCGATGGTCTGAATGCAAGATGGATGATCTTTTCACTCGATCCCAGCGAGTTGATCTCTTCTTTTGAGCTAACTACTCTGATTCTCATAATATTTTACCTCCTGTTGTTACCGTAACGTTTTTATTATACTACGCTACTTCTCCACTGCCATAGAATTTTCACGTATTATAGGGTTGCTACAAAAAACTTATACAATCTAACACTATAAATAATTTGCTAAAATGAAAGGATATTTCTAAGAAGAAATCCAACCAACTTTGAAAACCGCATTTTTACTTTGATGAACTGAAGGATCATAATAAAAAATTATCAACTATCATTTTAAAAGTTTTTCCAGTTATTGTGAAATCAGGTCATACCGAAAAAGGAGATAGCTTATTAAGTCAAAGGGCTAATTGGATTTCTTCATATATAATTTGCACCTTACAGGAAATTCGTAAAGGAAGTATCTGATCTTGAAACAGAACGACACTAATAAAGATGGCTTATATCACCTTTCCATCGCCCACCTATCCACAGTCTATCATACCTCATTCATTCTCATGGGTACTGACTGGCTTGAAAAAGCAGGCATCCTTGCACATTGGAAGCTCTTTGCTTCAGGTCCTGATATCGTAAAAGCATTTGAAAAAAAGGAGATCGACCTCGCATACATAGGTCTTCCCCCTGCCATCATTGGCATTGACAGGGGCGTCCCCATTATATGCGTGGCTGGCGGTCATGTTGAGGGAACGGTCATGATAGCCAAAAAAGAATACCATACGCTTGATGAACTCAATAATATTAATGAGGCGCTTGCACAATTTGAAGGAAAGGTTATCGGATCGCCGCCAAAAGGTTCTATCCATGACGTCATCATAAATAACGCCATTGAGGAAGCTGGTCTTGATATAAGTGTCAGGAACTTCCCATGGACTGACTTTGTGCTTGAAGCGCTGGTCGATGGGCATATCGAAGCTGCTGTCGGTACACCTTCTCTTGCTGTTGCAGCAGCCCATGCATGCGGCGCAAGGATAGTAATTCCCCCAGACGCCCTGTGGCGTAACAATCCGAGTTATGGGATTGTCGTAAGAAAGGAATTGCTGGATTCTCCTTCCTTGATCACAGGATTCTTAGAACTGCATGAAAAAGCAAGTAATTTCATCAGGAATAACCCGGCAGAAGCAGCAAAGATCGTATCGGAACTCACAGGTATCGTGGATGAGGAGTTCGTCATTGAAGCATACCGCGTCTCTGCGAAATACTGCGCTTCCCTGTCCCGCGATTTCGTTGATTCCACGATGGCTTTCCTGCCTGTGCTTCGCAGGTTGAAATACATCTCAAGGAACCTTTCAGAAAGCGAGATTTTCAACCACGGTTTTATTGATAAGGTCCATAAGGAAATGCCGCATTACGATCAGATATGATCTGAATATTATTTTACAGGATCTCGGTTTTTCTCCTCCTTTTGCCTGATAAGCCTGACAGCAACAGATAATGCTTCCTTCTCAAGCGATGTGGTATCTTTTTTTTCCACCATATTGCGCAAAAGAACCACAGCAGACCTGTAATCAGGGCTGTCTGATTCTCTCAGGATGAAGCATTCCCCGACATTCTTTGCATACATGCGATCCATTGTTGTGTCCATTCTTTCAATAGTTAAGTCCATGGTTTATCACTCCATCTGCTATCGACAACTTTCAATGATATATGCCTGATGCAAGCGGTGTGAAACTAATCGTTTTTCAATATATCATCTCACCATTCACAAAGGCCTTCGTCCTTGCATCCTCAGGCGCTGCGAATATCCTCTCCTTACTGTTCACCTCGATCAGTTCCCCGTTCAGCAAAATACCCACCCTGTCAGCTATGCGTTTCACCTGGCGAATGTTATGCGTTGCGAAAACAATGGTCGTACCCCGTTCGCTGCGTATTCGCATAATGATCTCCTCTATCTTTGCCACGTTCGCAGGGTCAAGGTTAGATGTTGGCTCATCAAGCAGGAGGATATCAGGGTCGTAAACGATAGCTCTTGCAAAAGCCATGCGCTGCGCCTCACCGCCAGAGAGTGTGCGGGCTTTTTGCCTCTCATTTCCTTCAAGTCCGACGATCGTCAAAGCATTAATGACCTTTTCTTCAATTGTATCTTTATCCGCTCCCCTGATTTTCAAACCGTATGCAACATTTTCAAAAACCGATGCGTTAAACACTGAAGGCGTCTGGAATAGAAGAGACATCTTTCGCCTGGCATTGAGCTTTTCAGTGTGCGTTCCGTTTAACCGTTTGCCCTCAAAAACAAGGCACCCATCTGTTGGCTTTTCAAAAAGGTTCAGGATACGCAGCAGCGTGGTCTTACCTGCACCGCTTGGACCCATAAGGGCGAATATTTCACCGCGCTGGATAATAAGATCTATATTCTTTAAGGCTACCTTTTCGCCATATTTTACCATGAGGTTCTCTATCCTGAATATTTCCATTCAATCCCTCCTCTGGATAGCGTTTGCAAGCAGGTTAACAAAAAGAACGATGGTGATAAGTATAATTCCGAGAGCGATGGACGTTGAAATATCTCCCCTGCTAGTTTCCAGTGTTATCGCGGTTGTAAGCGTGCGAGTATAGGACAAACCTTCACCTATCCCTCCCACGCTGCCGGTGTAAGCGATGTTGCCGCCTACGATAAGAATAGCGCCCACCTCGGAAAGCGCCCTACCAAGCCCTGCAAGGATAGCCGTGATGATGCCAAATTTTGACTCCTTCATGGTAACAATAACGGTTTCTTTCCCGTCTCCGCCAAGCGTATATACGGTTTCGATAATTGAGCGGGGGACTGCCTTTATCGCTGCTATTGAGATGCCGGTAATGATCGGGGTCACAATTATGTACTGGGCTATTATCATCGCCCCTGGAGTGAATATCCAGTTAAGCGACCCAAATGGACCGGCAGGGACGAGCATCACGAAAATGAAGAGCCCGACAAATACGGGAGGAAGACCCATGCCTGTATTTACAAGAGTTATCAGTGCCTGTCGCCCCCTGAAGTTGCAGAATGACAGAGCAAAAGCAAGCGGAATTGCGGTCAGGGCGGCAAGCAGGGTTGCGGCGCCTGATACTTTGAGCGACACGCCGGTGATGCTGAGGATATACGGATTCAGATTAAATATCAGAGAGAACGCATTGGCTATCCCGTTGATGAGGAAGTCAGTGGAGTCCATTATTCATTCATTACTCCTTTTTTCAATCATTATCACACCAATTTATATTTATCAGGTATTGCCATTCATAATATCGCACAAACTATATATTGACATATGAAACGCAGGTAATTAGTTTCCTGTAATAAATTGATTTTGGAAGTCAATTCCTTCTTTGATGCCAAAAGGCATTGCGCTGATAATTTATGATATGTTTTGCGGAAACTATATTATTGTTTATGAATATAATATTTCTTAAAAGGAGAGGCAAATGTCGGATGAGACCGAAATAAAGGAAAAAGAACCCAAAAGACTTAAAAATGAAAAAGAGGAAAAAAACTTAACTAATTCTATCGGGATGCAGTTTGTGCGAATTCAGGCAGGTG